>NZ_DBGB01000010.1:0-274500 GCF_002295765.1 Sphingobacterium sp. UBA865
GCTACCTGCCTGTACTTCCCCGACCAGCCCTGCCCTCTAGCCTTTACTGTTAAAACAGCGGATGGTGCAGTAGCATGACCATCGATGACTGTAGTTCAGTTTACAACTGTGCTGTAATGGTATGGAGCATCCTCGGAGTCAGGGGCATGCAACCGTCACCGTGGTCTATCGTATGGTAAATCGACGTAGCCAGCAGGGGTATGCAGTCGTCACTGTGGTCTAGCGGTACTGTGTAGCGTCTGTTCCAAAACTTTCGTATCTGAGTTTTTTTTATATTGCTAGAAGTATTATTGGCCACATTTGGTATGCTGTAGCGTCATAGTCACGGGGTATTGTAAGCCAAGTGGACAACGGTCGCACAAAAGCTACTTGTAATGACCATTAGCCTACCTTGTCCGAACTGTTATCCTGATAGCTTGCAAATGGGATAAAATCTCTCTTTCTGGGGATATCAATTCGCATTTCTACGAGATATTATCTAATTTAGTTGTTATTGCATTATATTATGATAAAAGTAAAACAGGTATTGGTGTTCGGTTTTTTAATCGTGTTTTTTTTGAAGAATAATCGATTAAATGCACAAAATAAATCTTTAGATGATGGTGTGCTACGAATATTGGCCATCGGTAATAGTTTCTCGGAAGATGCTATTGAACAGAATTTATATGAATTGGCGAAAGCTGGGAAAAAAAAGATAGTAATCGGCAATCTCTATATTGGGGGGGCTCCTTTAAGTTTACATGTTAGCAACGCAAAAGAGGATAAGCCGGCTTATCGCTACCGTAAAATCGATGTTGACGGGCAGATGTCGGAGAAAGCAAATGAGCGCTTATCTGAAGCGCTTGTAGATGAGGCTTGGGATTATATTAGCTTTCAGCAAGCAAGTCCGCTATCAGGAGATTATGATTCGTATGCGAAGGATCTGCCGCTCTTATATGATTATGTAACAAAACATATTTTATTTCCTGAAACCAAGTATATATTACATCAAACCTGGGCGTATCAGAACGGTTCATCACATGAAGGTTTTGTTCGCTATAACCGTAGCCAAGATAGCATGTATAGGGCTATTGCCAACACTTCGCAGGAGGTGTTTAACTGGGGTAATTTCGATCTTTTGATTCCTTCGGGTACAGCTGTTCAAAATGCGCGTTCGAGTTTTATAGGTGATCATTTTACACGTGATGGCTATCACTTAAATCTGAACTACGGACGTTTCGTTGCTGCCTGTACCTGGTACGAGGCGTTATTTCATGAAAATGTACTCAACAATACATTTTTACCGCTCAAGGTAACCTATATAGAGGGCGAAATTGCGCGAGCAGCAGCACATAAGGCTGTGGAATCACCCTATGCTGTTACCGTATTAAAAGATTTTCAATTCATGAATTAATATTTATATGAGTATCAAAAGGAGCTATTTGATCGAATTGGATCACGAAACAGAAAATACCAAACGTATTCTAGAACGCATACCAGACGATAAATTGGATTGGCGTCGACACGAAAAATCGATGAGTCTGGGAGAACTAGCTGCTCACATTGTTGGACTACATAATTGGGTACACCAAGCAATACCAAAAGATGTATTTGATTTTAAAGTGGATTATCAGCCCATTAAAGTATCTTCTGTAGAAGAATTAAAAGAGATATTAACAATAGGCCTGGAAAATAATAAGGCCGCAATTGAAGACATAAAGGAAGAAGACTGGTTTAAAGATTGGGTGTTACAATCGGGTGATTATCTCATTGCACGTTTACCACGAGCCGGAGCAATACGTTTTATTGTCAATAATCATATTGTTCATCATCGTGGCCAGTTGACGGTTTATTTGCGATTATTGGATATTGCTGTACCGGGCTTATATGGACCATCGGCAGACGAAGCAATGCCTAGTTGATGTTGTAATGTAATTATATAGGTATAAAAAAAGGGAATCAAATTTGATTCCCTTTTTTTATATGTTCGATGGTCTAATTATTTAGCCAATTCTTCTGCGATTGCTTTTCCAATTTCAGCCGGAGACTCAACAACACGAATACCACACTCACGCATAATTTTCATTTTTGCTGCAGCAGTGTCATCTGCACCACCTACAATTGCACCAGCGTGTCCCATACGACGTCCTGGAGGCGCTGTTTGACCTGCGATAAATCCAACAACAGGCTTAGTACCGTGTTCTTTGATCCAACGAGCAGCTTCAGCTTCCATTCCACCGCCGATTTCACCAATCATGATGATCGCTTCAGTTTCAGGGTCGTTCATTAATAATTCAACAGCTTCTTTCGTTGTCGTACCAATGATAGGGTCACCACCAATTCCGATTGCTGTTGTGATACCTAATCCTGCTTTTACAGTTTGATCTACGGCTTCGTAAGTTAAAGTTCCTGATTTAGAAACAACACCCACATTACCTTTTTTGAAGATAAATCCTGGCATGATACCGATTTTAGCTTCTCCTGCAGTGATAATACCTGGGCAGTTAGGACCGATCAAACGAGAGTTTTTGTCGCTCAAGTAAGATTTTACTTGGATCATATCTTTTGTTGGGATACCTTCTGTAATACAAACAATCACTTCGATACCAGCAGCGGCAGCTTCCATGATCGCATCTGCAGCAAATGCTGGAGGTACAAAAATAATAGAAACATTAGCTCCTGTAGCGTCTACTGCATCTTGCACAGTATTGAATACAGGACGGTCTAAGTGTTGTTGACCACCTTTACCAGGAGTAACACCACCAACTACATTTGTTCCGTACTCAATCATTTGAGTAGCATGGTAAGTACCTTCGTTTCCAGTGAAACCTTGAACGATTACTTTTGAATCTTTATTAACTAATACACTCATTTCTTCTTTAAATTTTGCACACAAATCTACTATTTTGCTTTCTAAAATGGAAGCAATGTGAATAGGAATGTGACCTTTATTGATAAATTTTTAATTGAAATTGCGTTTTTGGATAAAATCCCAAAGAATAATGCCAATTGCGACAGATACATTTAAGGAATGTTTAGTCCCGTATTGGGGGATTTCGATGCAGGTATCAATTTTTTCCATGACATCCTCATCTACTCCATTGACCTCATTTCCAAAAATCAGCGCATACTTTTTGTCATTTTCTGGTTCAAACTGATGTAACATAACACTATCATCTGCTTGCTCGATGGCAATAATGACATAGCCTTCTGTCCGAAGCTGATCTACAACAGCTGAGGTATCTTTGTGGTATTCCCAAGCGACAGATTGGGTAGCCCCGAGGGCCGTTTTTTCGATTTCGCGATGAGGAGGTGTGCCGGTAATGCCACACAGGTATATTTTTTCAATAGCAAATCCGTCTGCAGTACGGAAGGCCGAGCCCACATTATGCATGCTCCGTACATTGTCCATAATGATTGTGATAGGAGTTTTTTCTTGCTTTTTAAACGATTCAACGTCTGTACGTTGAAGTTCATCCATCGATAATTTTTGCATGTCGCAAATATACTAAACCTAAAAAATAAAATAGATTTTGAATATTGAAAATAAGGTGTTATTTTTGCAGTCCGAATTACAAGAAAAAATTGAATAAAAATTAGCTAAAAAAAATGGCAAATCATAAATCAGCGATCAAAAGAATTAGAGCAAACGCTACTAAACGTTTAAGAAACCGTTACCAAGCAAAAACTACACGTAACGCAATCAAAAAATTACGTCATACTACTTCTGCAGAAGAAGCAAAAACATTGTTACCACGCGTAATTTCTATGCTTGATCGTTTGGCAAAGAAAAATGTGATCCACAAGAAAAAAGCTTCTAACAACAAATCGAAGTTAACAAAATTTGTTAACGGTTTAGCGTAAGCTTTTCGTATAGATTTAGAGGGGTACAGCTCGCTGTATCCCTTTTCTTTATGTTATATACTTTGGATTTCTCTTTCCAAGCGAATAGTAAATAAAAAAGCATCGAGTACCGATGCTTTTTTATTTTAAAACTGAAATTTGCAGTGTATTTATTGCTGTAAATTTGGAAGTAGCTCTGCGATGATCTTTTTCAATTTGTTGGGATCTTTCATGTAAGGTTCTAAATCGTAAAGTTCCACTTTTTTGAAATCAATGGGATGGCTCTCACTCTGAAGTGAAATAGTACCTTTGTGTAAAAGCTGTCCATCTTTCTTCACTTTGGGATCGAAACCACTTACATTGCCGCCACCAATTTGGGGTTTAGTATACTGTAATACGACCTTGTTTTCAAGGATATGTTGCACAAGAGAGTCTCCCAACACCAAGAAATCAGCAGTTACCCATTGATCTCCAGCATAGGTTTTTGATGTTGAGCTGATGCAATGTGGTGTGAATAGCTTATTGTCGATCACAACGTTTGTGCCTGGTGTACAAAGATTACTTGTGGTCCGTTCGTCCTTGCCATTTCCACCCAGCAGTTGCCCTTCGATAGATATTGGAAAGTCTTGATCCACACCCATGGTATTAGGATCCTGTCCATGTAGCATGGCTCCGCTATTACGCCAAGCCCAACCTTCTCCACCATTTACCTGTTCACCGACAAATCTGTAAGTGACGCGCAACAAATACGCTGAGAACTCTTTATTGTAGAACAGATGGCCATACTGAAAATTGAAATTATCATAACCATCATATCTTACCTTGAGTAAACCGTCTTCTACACGAAATGTATTTTTATAATTATCGCCAACTTTGTGGTTTCTGATTTTTGGAGTCCAGTTCTTCAAATCTTTCCCATTAAATAACTGAATGGGTTTGGGTTTCTTATCTTGAGATTTGGCAAATAAAGAAGTGCTAAGCAATAGGATTCCAGCACTGTAAATGATATGTTTGAATTTCATCCTGAATTAGGTTTATTGACCTAAATTAGGCAAACATTTTTAAATAAGCAATTCTTTTTGTTTGACATATTCGCTTGGACGGATGCCGACGACCTTATTGAATGTGTTACTAAATGTGGGAAGGCTATTGTATCCAACTTTGAGCGCAACTTCATTTACGCTTAGTTTTTCGTCCAAAAGGAGCTTAAGTGCGGTCAGCATTCTGAGGATCGTGTAGTATTGGATAAAAGACATATTTAATTCCTTTTGAAATAGTCTAGCCAATGTGCGTTCACTAATGTTAAATAATCCGGCAAGTTTTTTAAAGCTGACATTTTCCTCTATATTTTCTTCGAGGTAAGTGACAATATCCTTTAATTTCTGATGACTAGGATAAGGCAAGGCTAATGGAAGCTCATGCAGCGATAGTTCCGGCAGGATAAGCTTGAATGCTGTAGCGATACTATATTTAGGTTCTTCGACCGGAAAGATATTGCCATTCCAGCGGTTGGTAAACATAATCAGCTCTATCAAAAGATCATTTACTGGATAAATCCCCATTTTACTGTAGAAGGGGGCGTCATTAGCGGCTTTGGGAAAATATAAATTACGCATAACGACCTCAGGGGTACTTGGATGAATACTATGTTTTATGCCAGCAGGAATCCACAAATAATGACGGGCAGGTAGAAAATACGATTTTTCCTCTGTTTTAACAAATACGACACCGCCTTCTGTATATAGAAATTGATCCTTATCATGGCAATGTTCGGAAATATGGTTCTCTGCTATAATAGCGTGGTGACAGTAAATGCTATCTTCAAATGAGTCTACTTCCGTCATATAATAACGGTTGACATATTTGGCATCTGTACTTATATCTTGTGTATTCATTTTAACCTATAATACCATGTCACAAAGGTAAGACTTTTTTACTAGACCCCACCTTTACTTCTTGAAAGTGAGTGTATGCTTACGTTAAAATGGCAATTAATCGACTAGCGAGTTAGTCTTTACTTACTTTGGTTTTATTTTTATTGTTGTAAGTTGTTTGTTTTCAGTGTGATATATATTATACATGCGTGTGATATAAACTATTTTTTTATTATGATTTGTTGTATATTTTTGATTTGTAGTGCGTTGCGTATTTTTAGTCACCTTTGGATAATTTTGTGTCAAATGATAATAAATATGCAGTTGAAAAAAGTGCTAAAATTGTTTGGTTAAGAGGTTGCAAATTATAGCAAAGAACTTTTCAACGAAGGGAAATATATAGATTTCAATTTCTTAAGTTTACAATAATGGAATAAAATCAAACTATAAAAATATGGCTTACGAAAGAATAAAAGTTCAAAGCTTACATGATAAAGTGATTACAGCAGAAGAAGCTGCTAAACTATTTCAAAACGGAATGGTCGTTGGGTCGAGTGGTTTTACCAAGGCTGGAGACAGTAAGGTGGTGTTACCTGCCTTGGCTGAACGTGCAAAAGTGGATCCATTGAAAATAACCTTGATTACTGGGGCTTCGTTGGGACACGGAACGGACGGTAAATTGGCGGAAGCGGGAGCATTATCCAAGCGGATGCCCTTTCAGGTGGATCGTATTTTACGTCATAAAATTAATGCTGGAGATGTGTTGTTTATTGATCAGCATCTAAGCGAAACGGCCGAATTGCTGCACAATAAGAATTTGCCTCAGGTGGATATTGCTGTTTTGGAAGTAGCAGCAATAGAATCGGATGGAAGTATTGTTCCAACGACTTCTGTGGGAAATTCGGCAACTTTTGCTGCATTGGCTAAGCAGGTTATTTTGGAAGTCAATACTGCGATACCGGTGACTATTAAAGGAATACATGATATTTATCAAGCCGAAGATTACCCTCGGCGTAATGTTATTCCAATCGTAGCTCCAGAAAATAAAATTGGACGTAAAACTATTCCTTTGGACGCGAGCAAGGTGGTGGGAATTGTGTTTACGAATGAGCTTGATAGCCCTGCCGATATTGCTGAACCGGATACCAAAACAACAGCGATAGCGAAGCATATTTTGCAGTTTTTCGAAAATGAGGTAGCGCTAGGCCATTTGTCAGAAAGCTTGATGCCACTTCAAGCGGGTATTGGAAAAGTAGCTAACGCTGTTCTGACGGGATTTATACATAGTAAGTTCCGTAATCTAACGATGTTTTCTGAAGTGTTGCAAGATAGCACCTTTGACCTTATCGATGCCGGAAAACTGGATTTTGCTTCTGCTTCTTCAATTACTGTTTCCGAAGAGTGTTATTCAAGAGTGTTCGATCATTTGGATCGATACCGTGATAAAATTGTATTGCGCCCACAGAATATTTCCAATACACCTGGACTGATCAAACGTTTGGGGATTATAGCAATTAATACAGCCATAGAGTTTGATATTTATGGAAACGTAAATTCTACCCATACTTCAGGAACAAATATCATGAACGGTATCGGCGGGTCGGGTGACTTTGCACGCAATGCTTATTTGAGCATCTTTGTCACACAGGCGGCCTCTAAAGGAGATGCAATTTCTCATATTGTTCCTATGGTTTCCCATGTGGATCATACCGAACATGATGTCGATATTTTGGTAACAGATTATGGCTTGGCAGATTTACGTGGTTTAGCGCCTCGCGAGCGAGCGAAAGTAATTATAGCGAACTGTGTACATCCCGATTACAAAGAGCAGCTATTAGATTATTATAACCGCGCTTGTGAGAGAGGGGGGCATACACCACATTTGTTAGAAGAGGCTTTTAGCTGGCATATCAACCTTCGTGAAAAAGGAACAATGAAAAAAGACCAATAACCGAGGTCGTGGTTACATATGGACTAAAGGTTTATAGAAAGGCGAGGTTTAATTGTAGACTTCGCCTTTCCTGCTGTATAGTTCTTTCTTGATGTATAATTATCGCAAAGAAAATCACGCATTCATTTCATTGGTTAAGATGAATCGTCGTATCCTCCTGCCGATTCTGTTTAGTCCTCAAGTTGTGGCGATTGAGACCAATCGTAATTTTTGTCCGAAACCATTGTTTGGTTTCTGGCGATTCAATTGCTTTACTGTAGCAAGCAACAAGATCGGGATGGAATTTTGCTATTGTTTTGGCTCCCCAGCCAATTCCCTTTTTTACATGAAAATCTGTTGTGTTTGACAATGAAATCAGTAGGTTCAATAAAATGTTTACGTATGTGGCTGATAGGCCTTTTTTTACGGCATAATGTGTAGCTACACCAATTGTTCGGACAATCCATTTGTCAGAATGATGAGCTAATTCTTCTAATAGAGGTATTGCTTTTTTAGGCGAAGTCAACAGCGCATGACCAATTACGCGTTCGCCGATGATATCACAGACGTACCATTGATTACCTATGGTTATATAGGTACAGGCTTTATGGATGGATTGTTCGAAGTGTTCGGGGAGACGTTGCTGGAGAATTATTCCCGTTAAAACATAACTTCCCATTTCTGTTGTGGCAATGAGACGATCTGTTAAGTGTAACTGCTCGGTTTCAGGTAGGAATAGCATAATTTCCCTGGCCGCAAACTCCAGAAGGGGAAAACGAACTTTCTTTTTCAGTAAACACGCTTGTAAGCTTAACATAAAAGATTCTATACCAGATTGCTGTCCTTGCTGTTTCGCCGCTGCGACAATTTCTCGGATCTGTACTTTACTGGTAATTTTGTCCATGGCAGTGCTCAAATCCCTATTGTTGATCTTTATAAATATTCCAATAATTAAAGTCTGTCATTGGAGCATCCGTTATTCCAATAGCTCGGCCCATTGTAACGATCTGTCCCCTGTGATATGTTCCGTGGAGGATCAGCTGTTGTATGTATTCATACTTCGTGAAGTCGCATTGAAACCATGGTGATTCCACTTTGATATTTTTTTCAAGATCCAACTCGGTTAGCCTGTGTATGTAATCCACGCGTTGAGCTGAACTTCTTTGTAGTGCTTCAAATATTTCTTCTTTTGTGGCTCGCTTTTTCTCAAAATCAAAATCATTGCTTTCCGCAATGTGGCTCCACCAATATTCCTGTGTCTGCAAGATGTGATTTAAGGTCTTCAAAATGGTCGGGAAACTTGAAGGTACCTCTTGGTTAAGTTGGTCATCTGATTTATCAGCCAACCAATTGATGTATTTATTGACGACCCAGTTGTTATATTCAGCACTTTTTGTGATTAAGGTTTTTAAACTCATAATTTTAATCTATAGTATGGTGTTAAATGAAATATTTACTAAATATAAATCCTTTTTGGAATGAATTTACATTAAATTTTATAGTAGATAGCTTGTTTGATAAGCCGCTTTGAAAGTATTTATTTCTTATAAAATTGTGACTGGTACAGGCCTGTCCATTAAGCGTAACTTATTTGAAATAAATAAAAAGTATTCTTCATATTTTTTATATTTATTTTGCAATAGCAGAATGGTTTAGCATTTTGCAGAATGTGTGTGTGGCACCAACAGAAGATTTGACAGCTGCTTGAGCTTGTTGGATTAACCAATTAAAATAAATATGATAAAATCAACGCATTGTATTCTTTCTCTACTAGCCATGTTGTTTATGAACATGGGAAACGCCCAAGTTAATTATTTGCAGGAATCCAAAAAGGATTTTGATGAACGGATGCATTGGTTTAGGGAAGCAAAGTACGGAATGTTTATTCATTTTGGGCTTTATAGTCAACTTGGAGGGATGTATAATGGGGATTCAACCAAGGGATATGCCGAATGGATACAATCGGAAATGAATATTTCGAAGGCAGCATATTCGGAACTGATCAACACCTGGAATCCTAAGGACTTCAATGCGGATCGTATTGTTCAATTGGCTAAGGATGCTCGAATGAAATATATCGTCCTGACGACCAAACATCATGAGGGGTTTTGTCTGTGGGATTCCCCCTATACAGATTATGATATCGCTTCGACGCCAATGAAAGGAAGAGATCTCGTGCGGGAGTTGTCCATAGCTTGTAAGAAAGCTGGGATTAGATTTGGTACCTACTACAGTATTATCGACTGGCATCACGATTCGCAATATGTTGATCCCAATGGTAAAGGCGACTGGGGCCAGATTCTCATTAAGCCGGAACAGAAAGCCGCTTATATTCAATACATGAAAAATCAATTGAAAGAATTGGTTGTTAAGTATGATACTGACATCCTGTGGTTTGATGGGGACTGGGTGAATTGGTGGGATATAGCCGCGGGAGAAGATCTTTATCAATATCTACGCAAATTAAAACCCACTCTAATCATTAATAACCGCGTAGCAAAGCGGGATCAATTTAAGCGTGATTTTGGAACGCCTGAACAAGAACATCCTGGAACGTTACTGGATTACGATTGGGAAGCCTGTTATACCTTGAATAATTCTTGGGGATATAAAAAATCAGATAATAATTGGAAATCTCCTACAGAAGTAAATACTAAGCTGCGCGAGATAAATGAAAAAGGCGGGAATTTGCTGCTCAATATTGGACCTGATGCTAACGGAAATGTGCCGGCTGCCAGTAAAGAAATTTTGTTGAAAGCAACAGCAGAGCGAAAAAAGAACTAATCTGAGCGAATTTGCTGTTTATTGACTTATAGACCTTACTATATAGCTGGTTTATAGTTGATATAATCCAGCTAAAATTATATGAACGATTAAAATTATGAAGATATCTTGTATGTTATTTCCTAAATTATTATTTATTGGCCTTACCGGTGTCACTTCGCTTAGCGTGCGTGGGCAACAGGCTGGCTCGGTCAAACGTATTTATGTCAGTACAAAAGGAAGTGATAGAAACCAAGGAACTATGGCCAGTCCCTATGCCACAGCTGAAGCCGCATTGCAATCGGTAGAAAAACAGAAACAAGGGAAAAATACACCGGGCATCGAAATCATCTTTATGGCAGGCACCTATCAGCTGGATAAACCGATTGAATTGTCTGCTGGGATATCGGGTACAAGAAGGCAACCCTTGCGGATTAAGGCCGAGGATGGAGCACAAGTTACGCTGAGTGGGGCCAAATCGCTTAACCTCAAATGGAAACAGGGCGATCATGGTATTTGGGAGGCTAAGGTCCCAAGAGGAGTAAACTTCCAAAGTCTATATGCTAATGATAAGCATCTTGTCCGGGCACGTTATCCAAACTACGATCCCATAGTCTTGCCATTTCAAGGCTATGCTGCAGATGCATTAAGTCCCGAACGTGTCGCAACCTGGAAAAACCCTAAGGGGGGAATTGTACATGCTTTGCATGCTGGTCGCTGGGGAGGATTCCATTATAAGATTACCGGAAAAGATGGCTTATCAACAGTTACACTTGAAGGTGGACAGCAAAATAATCGTCCCAGCAAAATGCACGAGACCTATCGCTTTGTAGAAAATATCTTTGAAGAACTCGATACCTTTCAGGAGTGGTATTTGGATGAGGAGAAGGCACTATTATATTATATGCCTGCTAAAGGAGTTGATCCCAACCAGCTGAAGTTTGTAGCACCACAATTGGAAAATCTAATCTATCTTTCAGGTTCATCTTCCAGACCAGTGCATGATATTGAGGTTAGTGGCTTTCGCTTCATGTATACTGCTCCTACCTTTATGAAAACAAGCGAACCACTCTTACGTAGTGATTGGACGATCTATAGACAGGGAGCAGTAAAGATTGAAGGTGCGGAAAACTGTATCTTCCGCGCGAATGATTTTATCGCTTTGGGCGGCAATGCAATATTTGTTAATAATTACAATCGCGGGGTCAAAATTGAAGACAACCGGATTGAACAGATCGGTGCCGGAGCGATCAATTTTGTAGGAGATCCAGCGGCGGTACGCTCACCGGAATTTCGATATGAAAAATTTGTTCCGTTTGACCAAATGGATACCATCAAAGGGCCAAAAACAGATAATTATCCCATGGACTGTGAGGCGAGTGACAATCTGATTCATGACATTGGATTGATCGAAAAACAAGTAGCAGGTGTACAGGTCTCTATGGCTGAATCTTTACGAATTTTGCACAATACCATTTACAATGTGCCTCGAGCAGGTATTAATGTAGGTGATGGTACCTGGGGCGGTCATGAGATAGCTTACAATGATGTTTTTAATACAGTCCTGGAAACCAGCGATCATGGAGCCTTCAACTCATGGGGGCGCGACCGATTTTGGCATCCCAATCGAAAGGAGATGGATGAACTGACGGGGAAACATCCCAATTTAATATTGTTGGATGCAGTCAAAACAACTAAAATTCATGATAATAGATTTCGCTGTGATCACGGTTGGGATATTGATTTGGACGACGGATCTTCCAACTATGAAATTTACAACAATCTTTGTTTAAGTGGGGGACTAAAACTAAGAGAAGGATTTTATCGCAACGTGTATAACAATGTGATGATCAACAATGGTTTTCATCCACATGTCTGGTTTCAGCATAGTCACGATGTTTTCCGCAATAATATCGTGATGGAGTCCCATCAGGATATACAGGTCAAGTATTGGGGGGAAGAGGTAGACCGTAATATCTACGGAAGGCAGGATGACCTAGACAAAGATCGGGCGAAAGGTATAGAAAAACATGGTCGTGTTATTCAATTGAACTTTACGAATCCTGCACATGGCGATTTCCGATTGAAGAACTGGAAAGATCAGGATTTTAAAAATTTTGACATGTTGCATTTCGGGGTTATGAGTAAAAGACTTAAAACTCTTGCCGCTAGTCCTGAAATACCTCAGTTGATCCAATCCGAAGCAAAGGAACAGGGGAGCAGATGGGCCTGGAAGTCGGGGGTATTTAAATCAGTGGAGACTTTGGGAGAGCAGTCGGCTGCGGGGCTACCCGCGATAAACGGCGTGCTGCTACTCCAGTTGGATGAAAAAGGCAATCTTTATAAAAGCGGTTTGCGTGTCGGTGATGTTGTGCTGAATTACCAGGGCGAGAAAATAGATCAATTAATAGACTTGCAACAAGCGATTAAAAAACATGTACACGCAGACCAGCCGAAGGTGTTAATTTTTAGAAACCAACAGCAGCAGGAATTAACCCTGCAGCTGTAGCAAATTTTTCTATAGGCAGATTGAAATATAGTATTGTACTTTGGCTTGCTGACACGCGATATCACTAATGTGGGGATTTTAACAGTAAACCAAGGCAGTTGTGATAGATCGATCATCTTATGACGATATTATTTTTTTGTTTATAATTTTTATTTCCATTGGGACTATTGAGCATCTTGGTCGTCATTATAACAGTGTGTTATCATTTACTGGGGTAGACACATGATATTAAATTCTTATTCGTATTAATTGATGTATAAGGCTGTACAGCACATGAGTGCTGGCAGCCTTATTGATTTAACTGTGCAATGGGTTTGACCAAAGGTAATCGCCGAACGATGAGCGAGGAAGTGAAGGTACAACACGGGTATTACAGCGAGGGGAGTCTTTGTGAGTATGGGATGGTTGAAACAAATTTCTTAAACTGGTTTAAGTTTGGACTGTTTTTGTTCTTTTAAATTTGGTTTATATCGTTTATACCCTATTTATATAATTCATACCATGTATAGTCAACTTTTTGTACGTTTAGCTGTATCTACAGCGTTTCTGTCTGCTGTCGCAGATCGTTTGGGGCTGTGGGGGGTACCGGGGGCATCACATGTTTCCTGGGGAAATTGGGCCAATTTTGTAGCCTATTCAAATACCCTTAATTTTTTTGTGCCTGAAACTTTAGGTAATATACTTGCTATCGGCGCAACATTATTAGAGGTTGTCTTAGCAATCCTATTGCTGATCGGCTATAAACTGCGTTTTACTGCATTCGTTGCCGGGATTCTACTGATCTGCTTTGGGGTGGTGATGACCCTCTCGTTAGGAATTAAATCGACGTTCGATTATTCGGTCTGGGTAGGAGCGGCTGCCTGTTTTCTACTGCGGACTGCCGATAACTTTCCCATTAGCATAGACCGGTATATTGAACTTCGAAAAAAGTAAATGGATGGGTAACTGAAGGGTCGAAGATTTGATCGTCTTAGAAATACGTTTTAAAAAGCATAAAAAATGCCGTCAAACAAAGGAGCTTAACGGCATTTTTTTGATTACATTTCCTTTAAATTTACCTCTTTCTTTTCACCGTCTTTGTCAATGGTGACGTGCTTTTCAACATTGGCTTTGTCGACATAGGATGATCTTGCCGTACCATAATTTGTCGTGGAACCTGTATAACCCCAATAGTTATAATAATTGGTGTAGCCTGATACATAGGAATAGTTGTAAGAATTGGTAAAATCGAAGCTCGCCATAATCACGTATGCACCTGGCATGAGATCTGCAAATTCGAAATGCCCCTCATCATCATACACCTTTGCTTTTTTAATAGCATAGCCAAAATCGGGATCCAATGGAACTTCCTGCACCTTTTTCTGTTTTCGGATCTTTTTATTGACTTCCAGCCATTCTTCGTAATAGGCGGAGTTGGCGAAGAGCGTAATTTCTGTACCTTTTGGGGCATATTGCTTTTTGGCGGTATTCACGAGTCCGCCAAGTTTTTTTCCGGAGCTAGATCGAGCGTAAGCCGTCCCGATAATAACACTGTTACCCTGGGAAATCTGTTGGGCAGCCTGTTCTTTGTTAAATCTATTTTTAATAGGTTGATAGTCCAGTTCTTCGTTTACGGTAATTTCCCATTTGCCGTTTCCCATGGACATTTCCCTTTGCCATAATCGGCGATCTTTCTTATCGATGACATAATTATAGATGGCTCCGGTACTTTCTTCTAAAAGTGTAACCAGCCAACTGTCGTGTTTACCTGTTTTTGGGGAGCCATAACTGTAGCTTTTTACTTCCTTGATGGCATAGTCTTCGACGAAAATGTCCGAATCACTATTATAATAAAATTGCGGGATGCGCGCTTTATACCCTAGGTCTAAAGGGAGAGTTGAAATCAGGTGATCTGTCCAGTTAAAATCCACAAAAGGTCTAGTTGGCTGTAAGTTGATCTTTTTTTCCTTTTTCGTTTTCTTCGAATAATAATTACCTGTAATTGTTTCTCCAAAGTTGAGGTTTACTTTTGTTTCCTTGCCATCGCTAGAATAGCTGATAGACCGAAGTGTTTTTGCGTCGGCAGTCGTCGTGCGTATCGAAGTCCAGGCATTGTCTTTCGGAACATAGGTATTGGTTAACGTCAGCTGATTGTTGGCCGCTACAATATCGTAGGTCAGTGATCCTTGTTTGTCCCAATTGTTGTCTTTAACATAATAGACCGTATACAGTGATTTTTCTGGTTTTATATAGTTGGTATTGATATCGCTGCTCCCAGGGGTGACGGTCTTTTGACATAATCCTACGGCTGGAAGTAAACCTACTCCCAATACAAAGGCATATAATTTCATATATGTAAACTATAGTTAATGAAAAAACAAGTTGTTTTCTTGTTCGATTTATTTATCTAAGGTAATAAAAAAGTTTTTTATTTTTTTGCTGGGGATCGCTTCTTCACATAGGCTGATGCTATAGCGGAAATTTGACCTCAGAGCATTTTGGAGCTTGTTTGAATGTTGATGATATACTAGAGCGAAAAGTAAAACGGAGGTATTTCTACCTCCGTCGTTGTGCTCTTTTGAGCACCATTGATGATTAGAAAAAAAATCTTTGTGATGATGGTCAATAATTATCTTCAGCTTCCTTTTCTTTGTCGATGATAGAAGAGCGCATCCGGTAGACATTCATTTCACCCAGATGGGTATAACTTTTCCCGCCGTTTTTAAGGATCATTAGCCGGAAAAATTTGGCCTTATAGTTTTTATCAAAAGCCAAACTTTGCTCTTCAGCTACATTTGATGTGGAAAGATTATCCTTTGATGTAAACACTCTTGTCCACTGCTGGCCGTCTGAACTTATTTCTATTCCCCATTGTTTCGGACGTCCGGCTTCGTCGCTATTGTTTTGTCTGAAGAAGTACTTTATGGCGCCAATCTCTTCTTCTTGGGGAAAATTTAGTTGGATCCAGTGCGGAAGAGGGGCTGTATTTGCAGACCATGCTGTATGCCAATATGTATTCTTATCGCCGTCAAATAAATTCTTTTTGGGTCCCTCGCTGTTTTCCTGCGTGTAGGTTTCTACCATATTATCGGTCACCTGTATTTTAGTTAACTCGTTCGGGAAATAGGTCACTTCCGAAGGCCTAACGATTGGCCGAACACTATTGCTGCTTATGATATCTCCCCCAATGCTTGTTTTCTTGTCTTGATTGAACAATTGGACGTTGAAGACATATTCATATTTGTTGATCAATCCGTCGATCCGCATGGTGTCGGCAAAAGAACTTATATTGATTTTATAGATTTTATCGGGATCTTTTGATCCCACTTTTTTATATGTGATCTGTCCATAAAGATAATTGTTATCTGAAGGAAGTTTCCATTTCAGGAGAGTCCCGCCAATACGTGGTTCAGCTTCAATCGAAACCAGTTGTGGTGGCTTGGTCATTTTTATTTCGACTTTTTTACACGCTATTGCTAAAAAGAGTAGAGCGAATATTCCGATATTGTATTTCATCTTGTGCAATTCATTAAATTAATTAATAACCGGGATTTTGTACCAATTCCTCGTTTTTATTGATCTCTTCCTGTGGTATAGGCATTAAATAATTACGCTGACTAAAACTACGTGGAAAAACGACCGTTGTTATTTTGAAAAATTCTGTATCGGTAGCTCCTTGTATATTCATTCCTTTCGCCTGTTGGTTGAGGTATTGATCGGCGATCATCCAACGTCTTAAATCCCAGAAGCGATGGCCTTCCAAGTAAAGTTCAATAGTACGTTCTTGTCTGACGATGGAACGTAGTGTTGCCTGATTCGTTGCGCCGCCAATTGGAGCCCATGCGACATCAATTGTTGGGATGCCCGCACGGACCCTAACGCGGTCAATATATTGTTTGGCCGTATTCAGATCCTGACCGTATTCGATCAGCGCCTCCGCGTAGTTCAGGTACAATTCTGCTAGACGTATCACAGGCCATGGATAATTGACGGAGACCTGCAGTCTACTTTGGTTCAATTCGGGCGCAATACCTTTTTTGTTGAGATATCCTGTTGGTGAGTAGTTATTAGACCGTCCTTGGATGCCGCAATTGTCATTTTTCCGAAACTGAACTAGGATTTGATTGGCACTCCCTCTAACCACTTCATAGTAGCTGTTGTGATATGCAATCCAAGCATTGAAGCGCGGTTCTCTGTTTAGATTTAACGATAATGTATTGCCATTGGGTGTACTTGTTACAGCGTATCGTCCATTATAGTCATAATTGGGGTCTTTGTCAATCGGTAAACCATTTTTACTATAAAACGATTCGATCAGAGTGAGGGTCGGGGATACACCGTTATACGACTCACCTTGTGCGCCGCTAAGAAAGGGAGTAGATTTATTTTGAAAATCGTAGAGACCTTCCCGACGTGTTTCCGCCCAAATCACTTCTTTGGTATTGGCTTTGTCAATAAAAGTAAGGCGTAAGTCCTTTTCAATAGGATTAGCTGGTAGTACGGTATTGTAGGTGCTGTTTTTATACAGTGAAGCCCCACTTTGTTCAGCTGCATCAATGGCTTCTTTAGCCGCTAGGGCTGCACGGCGCCATTTTTCTTTGTCGAAGGTAGTACTGATCAATGCTGTGCCATCCAAATTTTTGAAATTGGCATAGAAGCTCTGTTTATTACCTCCACCGCCATTAAAGAGCGGTGATGCTGCATAAAGCAATACCCTAGCCTTTAGCGCTTTGGCAATAACCGAGGAAGCACGACCCCACTCATCCGCAGCACGAAGAGCAGGTAACTGTCCAGCTGTCTCATCCAGCTTTTTGATAATAAAATCAACGCAGGCATCATAAGTCGAACGTTTGGGATACGCTGAAGAAGGGGCATTGACGTCAAACTCTTGGTCTGCAATAACGACTGGACCGTACATCCGGACCAGTAAGAAATGATAAAAGCCGATCAGGAAATTGGCTTCAGCTTTATATTGTGCCGCCTCCTGTGGATCTATCCCAGGGACTTTATCTACATTGCGAATTAAGATATAGCATTGTCTTATTCCTTTGTAAAGGTTATCCCAGTAGGAAATGACAGGACTTGAGGCCGTATATTGCCCACGGGGAAATCGGGCGAAGGTTTCATGTTCAAAAGCAGTCGTTACCTCGTCAGAAGTCATCAAATCAATGGAAGAGGTCCCTACCCGTGAATTCGGAATCCACGCATAGCAGGAGTACAAATAACCTTTGGCTGAATTTGGATCACGAAAGGCATCTGCTTCGGAAGGACGCTCATCTGGGACGATATCCAAGAATTTGCTGCAGGAAGTGGTGGTCAAAAAAGTCGCGCATGCAAATAATGCAAGGTAGCCTATATATTTTCTTTTCATCTGATAAATCATTTTAAAATTCTACTGATAGTTTTAATCTCGAAGTTGTTCTAATTGAAACGAAGTTGGACTCCGAGATTGAATACTTGCTGTGTCGGATATCCCAAACCATTGCCTCCACCTTGTTCAGGATCCCAAAGTTTGAACTTGGAGAAGGTCAATAGATTATAACCACTTAGAAAAATGCGTGCAAATTTGTGTGAATATCCAATCTCAGCACTTCTGAGTTTTAGGAATGCCCCATTTCTCAGCCAATAAGAAGAAGCTTCGGTATTGTTGAGATTGTCCAATTTGCTCAGCCGTGGGTAAGCAGCAAATATGTTAGGGTTTTCAGGACTCCAGCGGTCCTCGGCAATAAACTGCAATACATTGCGCACACCTTGATTTCCAAATGGATGAAAACCACTGATCATAAAAGAAGTTCTATCAACTCCCTGTAATAAAAAGGAAAAATCAAACTTTTTGTAATTGATAGAAGTGCTCAAACCATAGACGATTTCAGGTGTTGTTGGATAACCCATGCGAACTCTATCATCGCTATTGATCAGATTTAGACCATCGATATCATTGGTTAGATCTTTATATTTGATGTCTCCAGGAGCTACAAAACCGCCTAGCTGTTGTAATGGACTGTTGTCTATTTCGGACTGATCAATAAATAACCGTTCGGCAAGATAGCCTAGGTTTGTGCCAATGGAATACCCGATTTGAGATAGGTTGCGGTATTTGGTAAAGGCCGGTTCATTATTTTTCAGAACGGTATTATGTGCATAAGTAAAGGTTCCACGCATCGATATTCCCCAATCTTTTTCGCTTTTATTCCATTCTAGGGAGAAATCAAATCCCCTATTTCTTACCTCACCAACATTGCCATACACTTTCGTTCCTGCAGTACCAAATACGTTAGGGATTGTTGCCGAACGGTCAACGAAGATATTGGTTCTATCTTCCTGGTATAGGTCGAACACAATATTAAACTTATTGTTAAGAATACCCAGGTCCACACCAATATTTTTCTTCTCTGCAACTTCCCATGAAATCAATGGGTTTGCAAATTGTAGGTATGTAGGGCCTGTATAAGTTGTATTCTGATCGATACCGGTTGTAAACGATGCTCCATCCAATTTGAGGTCTGAAAGATAAGGGAAACGTCCGCCGCCAATCTGATCATTACCAACTTTACCCCAGCTACCTCTAATTTTTAAATTACTGACAGCAGGAAATAAATCGGTAAAAAACTTTTCATTACTGAGTACATAGCCCAAACCAACGGAAGGGAAGAAACCAAAGCGACTCCCAGTGGCAAAGTTTTCGGAACCATTGTAGCCAAAGTTGACTTCCGCAAGATATTTATTGGCGAAGCCATAAGTTGCACGTCCAGTAATACCCTGGCGTCTACGTGGTAGCGAGCTGATTAGATCAGCTGGATTATTGACATTAAAATCGGTAGTATTGTAAAGAAATAATCCCGATACGGTGTGATTGCCGAATGTTCTGTTGTATTCGATGGAAGGCTGAAAATAGATTTCGCGATCACCGCTAGTACCCGTTTCGGTTCCCAGGGAAAGATTTTGTGGCTGCCCCACCATGACTAGATCATAGTTATATCCACCTGCAGGATCGGGAGCATAACTGTTAATCATGTATTGATTGTAACCACTGGTTCTTTTTGTTGTCGTGTTGCTCCAGTTTTTAAAGGAAACCAAGGCTTTAAATTCTAGCCCTTTTGTAATGAAATCAAGTTTTTGAGCACCGTCAATGGTAGTCAATAGGGTACTCTGGAAACCATTTTGATAGCCATTGACCATGCGGGCAAAGGGATTGACAAATCCATTGTTGACTGTACCACCAGCTTTTCCTCCGTATTGAACGTCTCTTCTGTCAATACCGGTAAATGGAAACATAATAGGGAAGTCCACGGGATTAGCATTCATAATGTCGCCAAACACGCTTGGAGCATCCACACCAGCCCCATAGTAATCACGAAGTTGTGCATTGAGCTTTAACGCTATTTTGGTAGTTGAAGTAAGGTTGACATTGATATTGTTCTGAAAGCTATAACGTTTGACAGAGACATTATTGTCAAAAGAGTTGAGGTCAAATTTGCGCAATAAACCGTTGCTAATGTTGCCGGTTGCACTGAGAAAATAACCTATTTTGCTGCCACCACCTTGCACATTTAGATTGAGCTCGTTGTTGATGGTATGGGACTTAAACATTTCATTATACCAGTCAACGTTAGGATATACATAGGGATCCAAGCCTAATCTTGTGCCGTTTATTTTATCTTGGGAATATAAAATTTCACCTGTACCGCGACCTGTAACTGCCTCATTGAACATCTCCATATAACTTACACCATCAACAAATTTTGGGATGGAAGTAGGTCTTGAGATTTGTGATTGTGCACGCGCTGAAATACGAGGTTTATTGAGGTCTTTACCTGTTTTGGTGGTGATAATTAGCACGCCGTTTGCTCCCCTAGTACCAAACACAGCGGTGGCAGTAGCATCTTTAAGGACGGAGAAGCTTTCGATAACTTCTGGTGCCAATGCGTCCAAGTCACCTTTAGAGATTGCTACACCATCCAATAAGATCAGGGGATTGGTAGCTCCGCTAAATGTCGATACACCGCGAATGAAAAAGCTAGCCCCATCTGCACCAGGTTCGCCCGAACGTTGTACCGCGATTACACCCGAAAGTCTTCCGCCCAATGCATTGGAAAGGTTGGCAGTGGGGATGCGTAAGGTTTCCGGTTTTACAGATTCCAATGCGCCCACAACACTGGTTTTTTTCTGTGTTCCGTAACCGACAACAACAACTTCACTTAAGCTCTGATCGGGAGTTAGCTGCACATCAATACGACGTTTGTCGGCAATGGCAATTTCCTGATTGGCATAACCGACATAGGAGAATATTAGTGTTGAATTTGTGGGAACCACAAGAATGTATCTTCCGTTGCCATCTGTTGTTGTCCCGATTGACGGGCTATCTTTAACTTTGACACTAACACCATAAAGATTGTTTCCGTCATTTTTCACCGTGCCCACGATCTCAACCTTACCGTTTTTTTGAACGACGGGGGCGAGGGGCGTTTTTTTTTCTCGGTCCGAAATCACAATAATGCCATTGTCGATTGTAAAGACCAAAGGCTGATGTTCCAATAACTTTTCAAGGGCCTGTTTCAGTGGCTTATTCTGGATATCTATATTTTGAATAGGCCTTACTTTGTCGAGTTGGCTGGTCTTAATGATAAAATCGACGTTTGTCTGTTTTCTGATCTCTTGAAATGCTTCGGACAATGTAATCTGCTTGTGTTTAAGGGTAACATTTTGAGCAGAGGACACATGTGTGAAAAAGATAAATGCTGTTAAGAGGATCACAACTTTTGTAGATGTGTTGCATAATGATCCGATGTATCGCATAGCTTTAATAAAAAAGACAATACAATACTTACTACATAAATAATAATGCATATATTTATAAATTGGTTAACTGGTTTGATGTTGAAATGAATTCTTGTTTTCCAAGTAAAAAATTAGTCGAGAGTGCTGGCAGGCATTTTCGGCTATTTTTTTTGGAAGAAATGTTTAGGCTGGGCTGGCTTCTTTCATAATCTGTGGTTATTAATGTGTGTTATAGTTATTGCGATATGTACAGCTTATTGTTTCGTATACTATACTTGATGGAACCGGAAAGCTGAAGTGCTCTTAGTACATCGTTTAATCGTTTTTTTCTAGAAATTTGAGCGAAGTAGGTTTCCTGTGAAATAGGACCTTCAAAAATTACTTCAATGTTATACCAGCGCGAAATTTTACGCATGATTTCCTTTAAATTATTATTCGAAAAATTGAAATCACCATTTTTCCAATCTAATACTTGATCCAGGTTTACTGATCTTACTGCGATATTTTGATCTGTTAAAGTAGATTGTTGGCCTGGTTTTAGTAAGGTTGTATTGTTTTTGCAACTCACTCTTACGGATCCTTCTGCAAGGGATGTCTGTGTGGAAGATTCGTCATCGTAGGCATTGATATTGAATTTAGTCCCTAAAACTTCGACCTTTTGAAGTGAAGTTTCGACAATAAATGGTTTTTGTTTATTTTTTGAGACTTCAAAGTAGGCTTCACCCGTCAGTTCTACCCGGCGTTCAGAGGCTGAAAATGCGCTTGGATATTTGAGGCTGGAATTTGAGTTTAACCAAACTTTTGTGCCATCAGAAAGGGTTATCTGAAATTGTCCGCCCTTTGGTACATTCAAAAGATTCGTGGCGACGCGTACATCGGTATTTCCCTCAACCGTATAATTAATTCCGCCATTTTCTGTTTTTTCAATTGTTGTGCCGAGCTCTTCAGTTAATTTTCCATTAGCAACATCCTCCAGTACGATCGTTTTACCGGAAGAAAGCACAAGTGTTGCTTTATCGCGACCAGGTTCGATGATAGTAGCTGTATGATCATTGTATGTGCTGCGGTTAAGAAATAAATAAGAGATAGAGATAACCAGAATTATAGCAGCTGCAGCACCTGTAATCTTATACCATGTAGGGCTTTTGATTTTTTGTGGTTCGACGTCAAGATCAATTTTACTAAAAACACGGTCTAAAATCATCTTGTCTATAAGTTCTTCTTTATCTTGAGATTCAAGTTGGTTCTCGATCATCTGTTCAAGCGCCTGCTTGTTATTCGTATCCTGAAAATATTGAAATAGCTCCGCCGTCTCTTCTCTTGAAGCGCGGTTATTGAGATATCTTTCAAATAATAATTTTATATGTTTTGAATCTTTCACTGATTGGCTATTTATAGATAATACGGAAAATAGGAGCCTGTCCTCTGCTCTAATTTTAAAAAAAAAGTAAGAAATTAAAAGGCTTTAAAATGGGCTGTTTGAATACTGATGGAGGTGATCTGTTTGTCTATAAAAACAGGGAGTGTTTTATTTTTGATTTAACACGGCACTGATAAGAGCAATTAACAGGGACGGTGTAATTTCCTTGCTCAAACAGAAACTCTGAATCTGTTTTGTGGCCTTCACGATATGATCACTGATCGTAGAAGTGGAGATACCTAAGGAGCTACTGACCTCCTCATAGCTTTTCCCTTCAATTTTGCATAAGGTATAAATGAGTTTGCGTTTTGTAGATAAGTTTTCAATAGCTTGATTGACAATTTTTTTAGATTCTTTGTATGCATATTCCTCTTCAATGTGGGAATAGTCTGATGTTGAAATGGAAATAATCAATTCTTTTAGATTTCGATTTTTGATCTCCTTGTGAAAGAAATCATACACGAGGTGTTTAGCAATAGTGAATAGATAAGACTGAAAGGACTTTTCAGGGTCTATGCCACCGCGCCTCTCCCATAATTTCTGAAATACATCCTGAAGAATTTCTTCTGCACAGGTAGGTACTTTGACTAAGTTCAGTATATGACGGTAAAGTCTAGGGCTATAGCGGTAGTAGAGCACCTCAAATGCCTTATGATTGCTTGACTTAAGAGCGTGCAGTAACGCCAACTCATCATTTTTACATGCCTCCATAATTTAAACTTGTATTTATAACCAAATTCCTCCTGATCGGAATTTAATAATTGAATATCGTACCGTATAGCAGTAGTCTTATCTTAATGATAGCAGATGAATACTACAAGTATACTGTTGGTACTCTTCTACAATGTTACCGATTTGTTATTTGGTTTTTATACAATTTTTTTACGCAAACGATTGCTTTAAAAATAAATCATGGTGGAATTTGTCGTTTTTTTTACTACGATCCAATCCATATACATTTTGGAAAATGGTGATTTTTGTTTTTAACTTAATTTTAGATGGATATCACTATCCAGAAGAAGAGTTGCTGGATTAGATTCTGAATAATCTAAACAACATGTTGGTTTATAGGTGTGTAGTCGAGAGAAGTGGATATATCGCAATAAGAGGAATTGTATTCCTCTTATTGCATTTCGAAGAATTCCGCTCGCTATTTTTTATTCACTGTATTTACTTCCACTTCGGGTTTCACTTTTAGGGAAATCCGTATAGGCTTTTCCTCCTTAACTTGAATGTTTTTGATCTTGATTTGAACTGACATTGGCATTGGCAGAAAGATTGATCCGCTTTGGTTGACGCGGTTGAATATCTTCGACCCATACTTCCTCAATTTTAGGGGCTACTTGCATTTCTTCGACTATCGGTGAAACTCTTTTTGATGGAGTAGACTCTTTTCGAGGCTCCGCAAATCTGATTCGCTCCACATGTACCTCATCGATTATTTTTGGGGAATTTTGAGGTGGAGCAGGTTTTTTTCGAGGTGCCGGGAAACGTACATTATCCTCTTGTTGAGAAGAAGACCTCTGCTGGGATATTATTGGCGGAGCCATCTCCTTTGTTGGTGATTTAGGAATTCTTCCACTAGTTTTAGGAGCCTCCGATTGCCGTGATGCAGGCGGCGTTATTGCGGTGTTGGCTGTCGCGGCTTTTTTTGGCGTAGTCGGCGTTGTTTTCTGTGCCTCCACATGTGTTGAAAACAACGTGGATATCGCTACTGTCAGTAATAAAGTAAGCGCAGGCATTAACAAGAGTTTACTTCGGGTTGTTCTTTTTTGTAACATAATTAATCGTTTTTTTGTTGTTAAGAAATTAAAATTACTGGCCGGTAATGTGTTTATATCAGGGGTGGACATGCTCCACTCGATAATTAAATGTTGGTATCTTAACTTTTCATGAATCTTCACTACTGCATCATCTGCAAGGTATTCATGTGTTTGTCGGATCGATTTTTGAATGAGATAAATAAAGGGATTGAACCAAAAAAATATACCCAAGAGCTGTATAAAAAGAACATCCATTGAATGGCGTTGATTGGCATGGGCCCGTTCGTGCGTTAGAATTGACTGATCAATATCGCCCTGTTGATAGGCCTCTTTGGGAACATAAATTTTTTGAAAAAAAGTAAAAGGTGTTTTTAAATTGCGTATGCAGTAAATAGATTGTTCATGAGTCGGGGTGGCACTTCGGATATAATACAGGAATTTGCGGTACAACCAAATCTGTTTCAAGAGTAATGCAATGGCGACAATTACATAAACTAGCAGAGCGAGGTTGTACCAATCGACATAATCATTATTGAAGAGTGCTGAATCCGTTGCGGGCTGTGTAATAATCGGTCCGACCGGGATTGCATCGCTGTCTCTGTCATTCAATAAGCTGAAAACATCATATGGGACAGCGATTTGGATCATTGGAATGATGACAGATAAAGGGATAATCCCAAGTAAATAACAGCGGTTGAATAGCAACGACTTCTGGTTGCGTAGTACTGACCAATAAATGAGATACAGTAAACCCGAACAGGCTATCAGTTTTCCAATATATAGCATCATGTCTCTTTATTTTTAATTTCGGAATCAATTATATTTTTCAGTTCCTCCAATTGCTCTTTGCTCAGCTGAGATTGTTTAGTGAAAAAAGAAGCAAATTTTAATGCTGAATTGTCGAAGTAGGTTTCTACAATATCATTTACATGTGCTAAGTAATAGTTGTCTTTATCGATTAGTGGATAATACTCCCTCGAATTTCCATAAAGCACATAAGATATCGCCCCCTTTTCAGTCATTCTCTTCAATAATGTAGCAACAGTTGTTGGCGCCGGTTTAGGTTCAGAATACGCTTCCATAAGATCTTTCATAAAAGCTTTTTTCATGTCCCAAATGTAGCCCATCAATTGTTCTTCCGTAGCTGATAATTTATTCATACTACAAATATAGATATTCTACATTGTGTAGAATTAAAAAGTGTTAAATAATTTATATTAATTTATTTTGTTGATTTTTAGCTGTTTAAATTATTTGTTTTAAGGGTGAGGATGATTTTGCCGTACAATTAGTTGTCAATTCGCATATACAAACGGTAAGTATATACAAATATGAGGGCGAATATGTGCTTGTATTTTTTCAGCTAAGGAATCTGTGGTAGCCTATAGCTGTAGTTCGATACTTAGTTTAGAGGGTTAGAAAAGCATTCAAAGTATAAATAAAACAAAATGGAATGTATCGTTATTATATATGGCGTTGGCCCTGTGGTGGGCGACAGTTTTAAAAAAACTTAGGATAAATAATGGCAAAACTTTTTTTAGTACGGCATGGACAATCGCAATGGAATTTGGAAAATCGCTTTACGGGTTGGCAAGATATTGATATTACCGAATTGGGACAACAGGAAGCTCGGCAGGCGGGAAAGGCTTTGGCAAATGAACGAATTGATATAGCTTATACTTCAGCGCTTATGAGAGCACAGCATACATTAAAGATTATTTTACATGAAATGGGCAATCCTTCCGTCCCCATTGTTATAAATGCTGCTTTGAATGAACGTGGTTACGGACAACTTGAGGGCTTGAATAAGGCTGAAACGGCCAAAAAATATGGTGCCGAACAAGTGCATATCTGGCGTAGGTCTTTTGATGTTCCGCCACCAGGAGGGGAAAGTCTTAAAGATACATACGAACGTGTTATTCCATATTATGAACATTTTATAGCACCTAAACTGAAAGAAGGCAAAAATGTACTTGTTGTTGCGCATGGCAATAGCCTTAGGGCACTGATTATGTTTTTGGAACATCTTTCTCCGGAACAAATATTGGAACGGGAGATCGCTACCGGACAACCGATCGAATATCAGGTTGAGGGATAATGTTATACTGATTTCTAGGCTAATCTAATCATTCATGAAATGGTGAAATTGCAGTTGTGAAACAAAAAATCCTGCCATACGAACGATGAGCAGGATTTTTGTTATTTGTATCCGCGTTATACTATTTCAAAACGAATTTAAATCCTAAAGAAAAACGCGATGGTTCGAAATTAGAACCATGAGAAAGATTCCACCAAGGTTTCCAGTCGAAATGCATGGCTAATGGTGCCGAAGGTATTTTGAACTCTAGACCCAAGGCTGGACGGATCGCAAAGTCAGTATGTGTTTTTCCATCTTTCCAATGGTAGTCGTCATACCAGTCGTCGTGCCATTTACCATAATCAATAAATGAAACTTGTGGACCAACACCAATGTACCATGAAAGACCTCGAGATCCAGGAATACGTTTATTGTATGAATAATCCACACCGATAACAGTAATATTGTCTCCAAATAATACTTGTGCATTTCCGGCGTCATTTCCACCAAAATTGTGTTTTATCTGTGGACCGAATAGCGTTTGACCATCGCCGACGTCTATTCCAAGACCAATGGCTGTCCGATAGGGAGTTTGTGCGTTTGCTTGCTGATGAGCAGCAAATAGTAGCGTAAAAAGTGTTAGAAAAGGTAGAATTACTTTTTTCATGATAATTTAAAAAAATATTAGTTGTGCGTTTTCGATTAGAAAACTTTCGCTGTTCAAACAAATAGTTTGCCAAAGATTTTTTTAATATTTTGATAAACAATAAATGATCTGTAACTGCTTCTTTTTTAATGTCTTTTTTTGTGCATAATCTGAAATAAAACCAACCGTTTTTGCTAGCGTGTTGTTCTAATCACAGAAAGTCTGTTTTTTTCAAGGTATAATTAGTGCGCTGGACTATTTTTTATCGATGAACTATTATTAGATGTTATAAGACAGCATGTAAGATGCTACAAAATACGGAAAATGGAGAAACTACAAATCAATACCGAAAAGATTGAAGAATGGATTGCAGCGGGATATGATGTTCTTCAGGATGGAAAATTAATTAAAGTTGAAGGTGATCTACAGGAATTTCTACAACAGTTTGCTGATGATACAGCAGATGGAGGACCAAAAATATATTTGTTGAAGGAGCTGCTTACCTGGCCGGAGGAAGATTTAAAAAAAATAGAAATGGGTTATGGAACAGATGAAAATACCTGAAGATAAAATTGTACCACTGGATTTTGATTCAGAAGAATTACCTTTTGAAATTCGTGAGCTACGTCCTGTTGTTTTTAAAGAAGAAACATCGTATTGGTGTTTACTGGGGCCCGATCCGCATCAAGGCATTTTCGGAAACGGTGAAACGGCTTTAGATGCATTAGCCGACTGGCTAGAAAATCTGCAGGCACGTTTAAAAACCGGAGACGAAAATGATGAAGTAGCGAATTACGCTCGGGAAAGCCTTAAGGCATCAAATCGTGATGTGTGGTAATATTTTGTATTTATAGCAGAAGTCTTCCAATATACAATGGAAAGAGTCGGTTAGTTGGATATAGTAGGATAATTTCTCAGTCTAATCGGACTCTTACAGCGTACATTAGCTAAATTAACAGTTGGGTTAATTTAATTACCATCTTATGCTCTCGAAACCTAAAAACGAGAGATATGTTGATGAAAAGAAAACTGAACCTTTAAAAATTGACAGTAAAGACAGTTTTATAGCGAATTATCTGAATAAGATCGCATACTTCTTTTATTTAAAAATCAATTTATCTATGTTTGGAGTAACATGTTAAGTCTGTATGTGGCTGACTTTTAACAGTGTTGGTTTTGCATCATAATATATTTTAGATGAACAAAAAGGAACAGGTCAAAGAAAGAATTGGACAGGCGGCCATGGAATGTTTCGAGCGTTATGGATTGGAAAAAACAACCTTGGAAGACATTGCTAAAACTGTGGGATTGAACAAAACGTCTCTTTATTATTATTACAAGAACAAAGAGGATATTTTTATTGAAGTAGCCATACGAGAGGGACAATCTTTTATCGATACATTACAAAAAAGTACATTGCAAAAGAAGGGCGTGGAGAATCAGATTTCTTTTTATTTAGAATCGAGATTGAACTATTATACCAATGTGCTCAATATGAACAGGGTGTCTGTCGAATCACTTGATAAGATTTTACCTCGTTTTTTTGAACTTTATGATGCCATGATGGTGCAAGAGAAAGCTTTTCTTACGAAGCTTCTTACGCAAGCCATTGCACATGAAAAATTGGATCTAACAGATCCTGAAAATATAGCTTCTGTACTTATAAATTTTGCTAATGCATTAAAACATAGCACAGAACAACAGGCAATACTGAAGCGGCAGGTCGAAATTGACTATGCACAAAGTCTTCGGGATACCAAATTTCTAGTCGGCCTAATTTTTAGGGGACTTAGAATCTAATTCTCGATTGTCCATTTAGGAGAATCATGGTGGGTAAGGTGAAGCATTGAAGCGATAATAATACGCTAACCAATATAAACATGAAAAAAATTGCCTTATTAATCCAGATTCTCTGTATCTGTGTGCCATTTAGCTTGTCTGCACAACAGATCATCAATGGGCAGGTCAGTAATAGCTCGACATCCGAGCCGGCCTATGCCGTTTCGATCCACGTAAAAGACGGAAAGGAAGGTACTTTTACAGATGATCGAGGGCGTTTTCAGCTGAAAACAAACAAACCACTACCCATTACGCTCTATATTTCCGCTATTGGATATGAATCGAAAGAAGTTTTGGTGAATAACCTGTCATCGCCTTTGCGTATTTCGTTGAATTTGTCCCCCATTTTGGGGCAGGAGGTTGTTGTTTCTGCAAGTAGAACCGTACAGAGTAAACTATCCGCTCCAGTAACAATTGAGCAAATGAGCAGCAAAGACATTCGTAATGTTGCACAATTAAATTACATGGATATGCTTCAAGGTTTGAGGGGAGTCGATGTTACCGTATCCAGTATTGGTTTTACCAGTGTTACAACGCGGGGATTTAATACCAGTGGGAATACCAACTTTACGCAGATCGTAGACGGGATGGATAATCAGGCGCCCGGTCTGAATTTTCCGCTCGGGTCAGTCATCGGGCTAACCCAGCTTGATGTCGATAATATAGAGGTGCTGTCTGGAGCATCTTCGGCCCTGTATGGTTCAAGAGGATTGAATGGTACGATGGTGGCCACAGGCAAAAATCCGTTTAAATATCAAGGATTAAGTGTACTGGTAACTCAAGGTGTAAACCATATTAATCCTAAAAAAAACAATGATCCGGTGCCTACGTCACCTTACTATGATTGGGCTATCCGCTACGCAAAACAAATGGGGAATAAAATTGCTTTCAAGCTCAATGGCCAGTATACACAGGCAAAAGATTGGGTAGCCAACGATGAAACCAACAAAAATGGTCCGGGGACAGCGCTGACAGATCTAAACTATAATGGAGTTAACCTGTATGGTGGAGCGACTTCGACCGATATCAATCCCTTTTTGGAAGGTGCACTGCAGGGAAATCCGGAATTGGCCCCCTTAATCGAACCCTTACTGAAAAATCCGAATTATGTTGCCCGGACTGGATATCCTGAATATGGCTATCTCGATAATAGAGCCAAGCTCTTTAAAATCAATGGTGAATTCCGTTACAAGGTTTCCACAAATATTGAAGCCGTAGCTTCAGCCACTTTTGGTACAGGTAATATTGTGTATACCAACGATACGCGTTATTAGCTGAAAGGATTTAAAGTTGGGCAATATCGGCTGGAACTTCGTGGGGATAAATGGTTTTTCAGAACGTACACAACCCAGGAAAATTCAGGGAGAACACTGGTTGCAGGGCCGACAGCACAATATATCAATGAATCTTGGAAAACAAGTTACGATGGAGGAACAGGTGGCTGGTATCCTGAATATACTGCTGGTCTCTTAAATGCACTTGCTTCGGGTACTTCACTCACAGACGCTCATTTAGCAGCGCGCACGCTAGCCGACCAAGGACGTGCAGAACTCGGAACACCACTGTTCAATAGACTGAAAGACAGTATCAGCAATACACCAATATCGCAGGGCGGAACGCTGTTCTTGGACCGCAGTAAATTATACAATGCCGAAGCACAATATAATTTTTCAGATCTCGTGAAATTTATGCAGGTGATTGCAGGTGTCAATTGGCGTTTGTACAATCTAAATTCAAAAAATACATTATTCCCAGATAAGGATAAGCCAATTCATGTAAAAGAGTACAGTGCATACCTGCAACTCGCCAAAAAAGTATTGGACGATCGCTTGAATATTGCTACCTCATTCCGTTACGATAAAAATACGTTGTTTGCTCAACCAAAATTAACTTCACGGGCATCACTGGTGTTTGATCTGTTTCATCAGAATTATTTACGCCTTTCTTATCAGAATGCGTATAGTTTCCCCTCCAATATACAAGCTTTACAAAATACCTTAAATGGTTATAATAGCTATTCCTCCGGTGGTTCATCGCTGCTGTTGATCGATAATTATCAGTTTGACCGCTATCCTCCTTATACCTTGGAAAGCGTGCAGAAGTTTCAGCAATCGAACGATCCAACCGTACTTCAGAAATTTAAATTTGATGATATTAAACCGCAGTCGGTTAATGCTTTCGAACTGGGTTATGCAGCTATGTTGGGTAAGCGGGTGATGATCGATGTGTTAGGCTATTTTTCAACTTGGAAGAATTTTATTGGCTATGCCAATGTTGCTAATACTCCTGGAAGCAATGATTACAATGCGTTTAAAGATCATGCAACCTATGTGCAGTATAATATCGCCTTTAATGGCGGAGAGACCGTAAATACCTATGGATACGCCGCGAGTCTTAGTTTGGATCTAGGTCGGAATTTTGTAACCAAGGCCAATTATTATTCTGACTACCTAAAAAATAAAAACAATAGTCAAATTAACAACTTCAATACACCACACTATCACTTTAATTTTGAATTCGCGAATAGTGGCTTTGGAAAAAAACAAGTTTGGTCGTTTAGTACTTCCTTACGTTATAAACCGGGCTACTATTATGTCGTGTCTGGGGGGCTTGCCGCAGGCCAAGTGCCAAGCTCGGCGGTGATCGATGCACAAGTGAGCTATAAGTTTGTTAAGGCTCGTTCCGGAATTCGCATTGGCGGAACCAATATCACAAACAAATACTATTCTACAGGTATTGCTAATCCACGTATAGGTGCAGTATATTATGTCACTTATGCTTATAATATTTTCTAATCAAAATTAAATAAATCAGACCATGAAAAGATATCTAAAACAATTGATCGGTATTGCGGTCACAGCTCTCTTGATGTACAGTTGTGCCGACCAATCGAAAGACAGTTACAAAGTCTTAACGTTTACTCCTGGACAGGAAGAGGCTATTGAGGAAGCTTTCCTCTCCATTAAAGATAGCACCAACATCGTGCTAAAAGCCGGGAAATACTCCTTCGATAATTTGAGTATCGCACAAGTAAATCATATTAAAATTGAAGGTGAGGGCTATGATAAGACAATTATTGATTTTTCCGGTCAGACACAGGGGGGAGAGGGAATACGGGTTACCGATGTGAAAGGTTTAACGATTGGAAATATGACCATTCGTGATTCAAAAGGAGATCTGTTGAAGATAAACAATAGTCAAGACGTTGTCATTTCAAACCTTCATAGTATATGGGGCTCGGCCGATTCTACGAGTGGTGGATATGGGATTTATCCTGTGCTCTGTAAGAATGTGCTTGTCGAGAATTGTTATGCCGAAGGGGCTTCAGATGCCGGTATTTATGTGGGACAGACAAAAGGTGTTATTGTGCGTAAATGCAAGGCAACGAAAAATGTGGCTGGATGTGAAATTGAAAATACAACAGATGCTGAAGTTTATGATAATGAATTCTATGGAAATACAGCCGGATTTCTGATTTTTGATCTGCCTGAACTTTCACAGCGGGGTGGAAGAGTAAAGGCGTATCACAATAAAATCTATACTAATAATTTTAAAAATTTTGCCAAAGGTGGGAGCTTCGGAACTTTCTGGGGGGGTAGGGAATGCATCACCGGGAAGTGGTATTATTATTCTCTCGACATCAAATATCGAAATTTACGATAACGTTATCGAACAAAACAATACCTCTGCGATTACGATCGCTTCAGGCTTTGCAGTCGATGAAAAAGCTGGAGAACGAATCAATGCAAATTACTCTCCAATACCCACACATGTTAAAATTTATAGAAACACCATTAAGATGGGGGATAAATTCCCGCAAGCAGCATATGAGCATCGTATCGGTCAATTGATTATTGCTACCGAAGCCCAGTTAAATAGCGTTGAGCCGGATCGAAAAAATAAGCGAATTCCAGCCATATTGTATGATGGTATCACCAGTAATGTGATCACGAATGGTCGCACTCAAAACCCAGATTCCATCTGTATCAATCAGCCGGGTGAGAATATGTTTGTAGCCGCAGATTTTAGTCACGCAGGTCAACCAGCGAAGTGGAAACCCTCAAGTAATGTACAACCTTTTCAATGCAATTAACCGTGAAACCAACAAAATTTGCCCTCGTCTGTACCGGAATATTGAGCGTGATCCTGCTAGTGCTGCAACAGAGCTGTCGGCAGGGACAAAAGAAATCATCAGACCATGGGGTTGTTTCTTTTGAATTTAAAGAACGACTGTCCGAATACGGCTTTTTTACTGGAAAACTAAATCAATTAATCGCAAGAGCCGATATCTCGGGCTACGATCTGAGTACACCTCTATTTTCTGATTATGCCGCTAAAGACCGCTTTATTGTATTGCCAAAAGGGGGGGAAATGGGCTATACAGAACATGGTCCGTTAGATTTTCCCGACTCAACAATTATTATAAAGAATTTCTCCTACATCAATGAACAAAAGCAAAAAGTATTGATAGAGACGCGCTTACTGGTGAAGGATCCAGCTGATCATGCCTGGAAAGTGATGAATTATCTGTGGAATGATGCGCAGACTGATGCGATGAAACACATTCGTGGTGCTAAACTACCGATTACATTGATCGATAATGCTGGCAACAAGCATACTACAAACTACATGGTACCCAATACCAACGATTGCAAACGCTGCCATAACAATAGCTCCAAGCTGATGCCCATAGGTCCAAAAGTCCGAAACCTCAATTTTGTGCGATTAGGCGATTCGATCAATCAACTCGCCAAATGGGTTTCTCTTGGTCGGATGGTCAATATGCCCAATCTAAAGAGTGTACCGCAATTGCCCGTATGGACTGATGAAAACAAATTCAGTTTGGAACAACGGGCAAGAGCCTATTTAGATGTGAACTGTGCGCATTGCCACACCAAAGGGGGAGACGCTTATAATACAGGGCTTTTTCTGGATTATGATGTGAAAATTCCTTCACACCTTGGTATTGATAAAGCTCCTGTTTCAGCTGGAGGTGGAGCAGGTGGCTTGGATTTTGATGTGGTTCCAGGAGATGCCAAGCATTCTATCCTGCTTTATCGGATGAATAGTGTGGAACCGGGTACAGCTATGCCGGAGTTGGCCAGAAGTATAATACATCAAGAAGGTGTGGATCTGATTCGTCAATGGATCTATAATATGCCGTCAAAAAAATAATAATATTGATCTTCAATTGGTATGAACAAAGAGACATCAACCGATCAGATCGGTTTAATATTTGAACAGCAGCAGCTTTTTAAATATGAATTACGGTCTAGCAGTGCAGAGGAACGGATAAAGAAACTCTACAAGCTAAGGGCGCTTATTGAAAGTCATGAGGATTTAATCTATGCGGCGCTCGAAAAAGATTTACGGAAGTCACGAAATGAAGCCGCCATAAGCGAAGTATTGTTTATTTACGGTGAAATAGCATTTGCAATACGACATTTACGAAAATCGATGAAGCCTAGAAAGGTTGGTCGCTCAATGACCAATTTTCTTGCTAAAAGCACAATTACCTACCAGCCTAAGGGTACGGCGCTTATTATATCGCCTTGGAACTACCCATTTCAGCTCACCATGAGCCCCTTGATTTCAGCTATTGCAGCGGGTAATTGTGTGATTTTAAAGCCCTCAGAACATAGCCCATTCACATCGGCAGTTATTGGGGAGATCTTGACCAAAGGATTTGACCAACGGGAATTGGCCTGTATTGAAGGTGAACAGCATGTTTCCGAAGCACTATTAGCGCTTCCTTTTGATCATATTTTCTTCACCGGGAGTCCGGCGGTAGGCAAACTGGTTATGCAGGCTGCCTCCCGCAATCTCAGTTCCGTGACCCTAGAACTTGGCGGAAAATCTCCCGTTATACTAGATGAGACTGCAGATTTGGAAATGACTGCCCACAAAGTTGCTTGGGGAAAATTGATCAATGCGGGGCAGACCTGCATTGCGCCAGATTATGTTCTTTTGCCTAAAGATAAGCAGGATGAGTTTGTAAACTATTATCTAAAGGCGGTTAAAAGTATGTTTTTCACCGGGGATGGGCAGCTGGATCGAACAGTTTACGCGAAGATCATTAATCAAAGGCACGCTAGTCGTCTTGTTTCATTAATCACCAATGCAATAGCATGTGGGGCAAAACTACGCGAAGGCGGACAATTAGCCGATGATCTGACATTAAGCCCTGCATTGTTGATCGATGTGAGGGCCGACAACAGCATTATGCAGGAAGAAATATTTGGTCCCATACTTCCCATAATAACCTATGAAGACCAAGAAGAGGCTCTAGCACTGATTAATCGTGCTGAAAAGCCTTTGGCTTTGTATATATTTAGCAATAACAAGTCCAATATTCAATATATCCTCCAACAGGTGTCCTCTGGAGGTGCTTGTGTGAATGACGTTTTGATTCATGTTTCCAACCCTCATTTGCCTTTTGGTGGTGTCAATGGCAGTGGCTTGGGCAGCTGTCATGGGCAGTTTGGCTTTAAGGCATTTTCACATGAAAGAGCTGTCATGTTTCAGTCTAAATTTTCAGTTTCTACGTTGATTTATCCACCCTATGCTAAAAAGAACAAGGTTTTTAAATTATTGAAGAAATGGATTTAGTCAATTGAAACGGTGTTTCAATAAAGACAGCTACCCTGCCCTTTAGAGCCAGCTATCCGGGAAGGATTTAGTTGCGATTGTAGCTTGTCACTCGATTGACCCGTAATAGGAGTTCTTCCGGGCTAAACGGCTTCACCATGAAATCTGAAGCGCCAAGATCAAAAGCTTCAATGACGACTTCTTCTTGTCCCATGTTGGAAAGTACAATGACGGGGATTTTTTTCTCGAGCTTTTTTATGGAAGAAAGTACTTCTATTCCTGAAGCAAACGGCATCATAATGTCGGTAATGATCAAATCGAGATCCATTGTATTGAGCTTTTCAATTGCATCTTTTCCATTGGTGGTAGTGATAACCTCATGACCTGCCTTGATCAGTTTGTATTGAACTGTCCGTAATATCAACTCATTATCTTCTGCAATTAAGATGACCATCTTATTTTTATTATTAATATACTACTATGGAGGCCACAACAAGTTTAGATCCTATTCCATATCCTGACGATAGGTACAGAATATTTTACAATATATGTTTAGTTTTCAGCTTCTGTTTGTGTTTTACATGGTCTGAAAACATAGGTAGCAAAGAAGGACTTCAATAGCAAGAAGCTTATTATTGGAAAATGATCGCAAAATTGCTTTCGGCTAATATGAAATTCAATGTCCCCAAGTGAATTTCTGCGCAAATATAGGATTGTAATAGAAATATTCAATAAAAGAAAAGCAGTAGAAGGTAAATTTTATGCTAATCTGTTGTTGATGAGTTTTGTATCCTTCCTTTTTTACAAAAAGTAAAGACTGAAAATTAAAGATTGTAACATGATGTTACGGATAAGGGAGACGATAGCTGACAGATGTTTTAATCCCTGTATACCAGAATTATTCATTATATTTAATCAACCTAGTTCATTCGATATGTCATATAATATTCCCGAGAATCTGAAAGGTCTTTCCGCAACTGAGGTGCATGCCTCCCGAGCTAAATATGGTTGGAATCAATTGAGCGATAGCCACAAGAATACATGGTTTGAACTGCTTGTGGATATTTTGAAGGAGCCTATGCTGATTCTATTGATTATCATCTCGATGATTTATGTTTTTGTGGGGAATTACGGAGAGGCCGTATTTATGTTTGTCGCTATTGTTGCCGTTACGGCAATTTCCTTTTATCAGGACAATCGTAGCAAAAAAGCCCTGGAGGAACTTGAAAAGCTGAATGAACCATTAAGCACTGTGATTCGAAATGGGAAGGTTAGTGAAATTCCAACACATGAGATTGTTGTGGGCGATCTCTGTATTACAGAGGAAGGTCGAATTATAAACGCTGATGGTCGTATTTTACATAGTAACGATTTTTCTGTCAATGAATCTTCGCTGACAGGGGAAAGTTTTTCGGTCTTTAAGGACAGTAAGTCCGAGGATAATCTGGTCTACAGTGGGACAGTTACGGTCTCGGGCCTGGCCGTGTTTGAAGTTACTGAAATCGGTAAAGAGACACGTGTTGGGAAAATCGGTGAATCGATAAAGAATATCAAAGAAGAAATTTCGCCATTGCAGGTGCAAATCCAAAAGTTTGTAAAAGCAATGGCCATTGTCGGTATACTCATTTTTTTATTCGTATGTATATACAGTTTTATTGATAGTGGTAATTTGGTGGCGAGCTTGCTCAATGGACTTACGTTGGCGATGTCTGTGTTGCCAGAAGAGATTCCTGTTGCATTTACGACTTTTATGGCGCTTGGCGCATGGAAGCTCATGCGTGAGGGGATTATCATCAAAAGAAGCAGTATTGTTGAGACTTTGGGCAGTACGACGGTGATTTGTACCGATAAGACCGGGACTATTACAGAGAATTCCATGCAATTGAAATACCTCTATAATTATGCTACGGATTCATCTTATGATCAGGAAAGGTTTGATGAATCCGATTTAAGAGAGCTTATCGATTATGCGATGTGGAGCAGTGAGCCTGTGCCCTTCGACCCCATGGAAATTACGTTACATAAAATATATGAAAAAACGCAAAAGCGGGACCTCAGAAAGGAATATGCACTATTTCATGAATATCCTTTAGAGGGTAGACCGCCGATGATGACCCATCTTTTCGAAAATACAGGAAAAGATCGGATTATTGCTGCCAAAGGGGCGCCGGAGGCTATACTTAGCGTATCCAAGCTGTCCGATAAGGAGAAAAATAAAATTAGGGCTATTGTTAAATCCTATGGAGCGCAGGGTTTTCGCTTATTAGGTGTGGGGAAAGCGACATTCGAAGGCAATAATTTCCCTGCGAATCAACAGGAATTTGAGTTCCAATTTTTAGGGTTGACGGTATTTTATGATCCGCCCAAAAAGGGTATTCAGGACGTGTTTCAAGATATTTATGATGCGGGGATTAAAGTCAATGTGATTACCGGCGACAATGCCGATACGACTCAAGCAATAGCAGCTCAGGCCGGAATTCGTATTTTGTCTGCGCCGGTCAATGGCAGTGAAATCGTAAACAAGTCCGAAGCTGAAATTATGGCGATAGCAGAGCAAACAACGCTATTTACCAGAATGTTTCCGGATGCTAAACTGGCCATTGTAAATGCCCTGAAAAAGAAAGGCGAGGTCGTGGCGATGCTTGGCGATGGGGTGAACGATGGCCCAGCATTAAAAGCAGCCCATATCGGCGTGGCAATGGGCAATAAAGGTACTGAAATTGCAAAATCAGCCGCGGTATTGATTATCACAAACGACGATTTACAAAAGTTAATAATCGGTATAGCCGCCGGAAGAAGGATTTACGCAAACATCAAGAAGGCGGTTCAATACATTATTTCTATTCATATCCCCATTATTTTGACCGTATCACTCCCTTTGTTTTTAGGCTGGGTATTTCCGCAGATTTTTAGCCCTGTGCATGTGATTTTCCTCGAATTGGTCATGGGGCCTACTTGCTCGATTGTATATGAAAATGAACCTATTGAAAAGGATACCATGAAGCGGCCTCCTAGAGCTATGAGCGACACTTTTTTGAGTATAAATGAGCTTGGAATCAGCATTGTTCAAGGCCTGATAATCACCATAGGAATTCTTTTTGTTTATCAATTTGCTGTTCAGCAGGGGGGAACCGAGGAAAAAACAAGGGCTATGGTTTTTGCTACTTTAATCTTTGCCAATATTTTACTGAGTTATGCCAATCGATCTTTCCATTATAGTATCCTGGAGAGTTTTAAAAACCGAAACTTGCTGCTCGTTGGGATTTCGATCGCTGTGCTTCTATTTTTAGCGGTGATATTATATGTTGCTCCGGTTGCCCAATTTTTTGCTGTAACAGCCCTAAGTGGATATGAATTGGGAATAGCGCTGTCCGTGGCTGCAGTATCCGTTTTATGGTTTGAGGTTTATAAATTGATCCGGAGAATTTCAGTTCAAAGAAAATCTGATAAATCTTAATATAAGATTAGGATTTGAAATTTACACTAACAACGATTAGCTGAGAGGCAGCCTAAGCTCATGATGCGATGCAGTTTCAAGTGCGATATTTGATGGCGAAATGATTTCTGTAGTGATTTGAGGTGGAAAAATGATGTTATCAGTCTTACTGAATAAATTTCGAAGTAATTCCTCTTTTCTTGATGTAGAAATTCAGCGCTCGCCCTGCTTCCGTAGGTCGATCTGTACTTAATATGTCTGCGCCGCGATCAATAAACCCAGCATAAACTTGAAAGCCTTTTTTGTCGGCCTGTTTGTCCAAGTTCCCCAGTGTACCCAATATGCACATGATGCCATGGTCATGTAGTATTTTGGTTAATGCTGGATCTGCTTCACGTGTTCCGACGAAAGCTAACAAGCGATTGTCGGGTATATCTTTTTCATTTAGACGAGCAAGGTCCTCAATGTTATTGACCGAAGCCGAAATCATGATGTCGCTCGCCAGACTGTGTACTTTGGCCGCTTGGTTGGCACTATACGTAATGATGACTACGCTGGATTCTGCTCTTTGTTTGCGAATAGCGTTGATAACGGCTTCATAAGGGACATCATTTTTAATGTCTAAGGTGAAGATTACCTTTCCTTTTCCCCAAGCAAGTGCTTCTTCCAGCGTAGGGATCCTATAGGGCGTTATCTTTTTGTTATTGTCCAATAGACGAAGACTTTTGAGCTCAGCCAATGTGCTGGCGTTCACAGTCCCTCTACCTGTGGTTGTTCGGTTTAGCGTATTATCATGCATTAATATTAATGCTGAGTCTTTACTGATACGAACATCACATTCAACAAGGACTGGCTGTAAGCTCGCGTTATAGGAAAAAGTTTCGATTGCATTCTCCGGGTATCCGGATGCGGGGCCCCCACGATGCAAACTGACCAATGGATAACGATTATCATCATAGGTCAAAAACTGATATAATTCCTCCACATTTTGGAGCTGTATACGTTTACCCACCGGCAAGCCATCCGTATTGGCTCCATTACGAAAGCAACTGCTTACGATAAAGCAGATCAATAAAAGGAAGTAGTGGGGGGTACGTATATTCATTATCTATCTATTGTACTGATTAATCAGATCGGCCAGTGTCTCGACACTCGTGTTTAATTGGTCAATCGTCAAATGTGCCTGTGTATAATAAGGTTCTCTTTCGATCAACTTTTCTTCAATAAATAGCCGTAGTTCCTCCGGTGATTTTCCGATCAGAATGGGCCGTTTGTGTAATTTAGATTGAGAAAGACGGTCAAAAAGTGCTTTGGGCGACATCTGTAAGTAGACGGCATAACCATTCGCCTTGATCCATTCCATGTTATCAAAGAAACAGGGGGCGCCACCACCCGTAGATATTACGGCAGCATTCTCCGCAAATTTACGCAATTGCTCGCGTTCTAATGTCCGGAAGGCGTCTTCACCATGCTGACTAAAATATTCGGTAATGCTCATGCCAATTTGTTTGACGATTTCCTCATCAGTGTCGATGAAAGGGAGCTCGAGTTTGGTGGCAAGTTTCTTACCCAGGGTAGTTTTTCCACTTCCCATATAACCAATCAAAAATATAGGTTTAGGCATAGGTACTATTTGTCTTTACTTAGAAATTTATCTTCAATGGTTTTGGCATCCGGAAAATTATTATAGTGCCATTTTCCGACGACGTTGCCTCCTTTTAGGAGCAGTACACCAGGATTTGCTCTCACCATGCTTTTCAGAGGAATGAGATCGGCATAGAATATCTCCGCAATTAATTGCATTTTATCACTCAGATATTGCGCGTCTTTGGATGCAGAAGCAGTCAATAGAACAACGCGCAGTCCATTATAATCTTTTGTTAACTGAATGGCTGTCTGATTGATCTTTTGGATAGCATCAATATTGGTCGAAGAAAGATCTTTTGCAACGATCACAATGTTATAATACGGGTTGGCAATGATTTCCTGTGTATGATCTGCACCATCAGCGTCTGTAATTAAGAGATCAGGAATAGGGATGTCATATCCTTTTTTTACTAATCTACTCTCAGGCTCACCTATAATTTCCCATGATTCATCTTCCCATAGCTTGTCAGCCATATAGACTTTGTCATTGACCTTTTTGGTTTCGCCTGTCTTTTTGTTTTTCATGGTATAGATTTGCTCAAAGACATCGCCTTGTTTGCCTTCAGGTAATACCATTAATGAAGGTAAGTTGTTGCCAACTTTGTAGGGTAAGAAATCAATAAAGGGGAGGTAGTTTACGGTGTAAACACCAATACCTAAGGAGATGATCGCTGTAATCAAAGTAGCAACGAATTGATTGCCTGATCCTTTGATAATTGATCGTAATTGTTTTCGGTTAAAAAATATAATAAGGATCAAGGCCAAGAGCACCAGATCTTTAGAAAATGATTGCCAAGGTGTGAGGGGGATGGCATCGCCAAAACAACCACATGAGGTCACGACCTCAAAAAATGCCGAATAGAAGGTTAGAAAGGTGAAAAACAGGATCAGCAGCAGCAGGCCCCAGGCAACGGTATTTGCATAAACCCCAAGTAATAAAAGTGCGCCTAACAAAATTTCAAAACCACATATCACCACGGCCATGGCAGTGGCGTATTCATTAAAAGCTGTGAGATGAAAGACCTCAAAGTATTCCTGAAGCTTATAGCCAAACCCTGTCGGGTCATTTGCTTTAATAAAACCGGAGAATATGAACAAAAGTCCCGTAAAAATCCGGCAAAATCCTAAAAGATAATTTGTTTTGGTACGCTGCTGTGTGGCTGTCATAATCCGATTATTGTTGTGCAATTCCTAATTTAATTAATGCAAAAACTGCGTAGTTGAGCATATCTTGATAGTTGGCATGGATGCCTTCAGAAACAAGGGTTTGCCCATCATTATCTTCAATTTGTTTAACGCGGTGAATTTTCATCAAGATCAGATCTGTCATGGAAGAAACACGCATATCGCGCCATGCTTCACCATAATCGTGGTTTTTGGCAAGCATGAGATCTCTGGTCTCGGTAACCTTTTCGGTATATTTCTGATTCACAAAAGTTGGATCCAGATTTTCTTCACCATCTTCACCCAAATCAATCTGAATCATGGCCATGACACAGTAATTGATAATACCGATATATTCGTCGACAATGCCTTCGCCAACTTTGGAAACCTTTTTGATTTCTAGCGTGCGTATACGTTGTGCTTTAATGTAAATCTGGTCTGTAATGGAAGATAGGCGCATAATCCGCCAGGCCGTTCCATAATCTTTTGTTTTTTTAATAAATAAATCCTGACAATGTTTGATAACATTGTTATATTCCTGAATGGTATCCATATCGTTGATTGAAGAAACTTGATGAGACAAGTTGTGATTACACTACAAATATAATTAGAAAATAATACTTCCAACGGTCAAATGAATGTACAATTTGTGCTTTATTGCTAAAATATAAGCAATAATTTTGGATATTACCACACTTAATAGTTCGCAGGGACAAAGAGTAGCGGCATTGTGCAAGTACATGACGTGAATTTCTCGTTTCCTATAGCTGCAAACGTTTAAATATAGGTAACTTTAGATAAGTTTGATCAGTTTGCATGGTATTGCCAACTTTGAAGATCGTAAAAATATAATTCATGGATTTTAAACAACCTGTTATTAGAGATGTAGAGATCATCCGATATGTTCAGCCATTTCGGGAAGGAGGGTCTTTGCCCGCATTAGTCGATGCCGATGACGGCTTTAGTTATGTTATAAAATTTAGAGGGGCAGGTCAGGGACGAAAAGCATTGATCGCAGAACTGATCGGTGGAGAGCTAGCAAGATTGCTAAAATTGAGGGTTCCCGAAATTGTATTTGCGGAGCTGGACGAATCCTTTGGCCGTACAGAACCCGATGAAGAAATTCAGGATCTGCTCAAATTTAGTGTAGGCAAAAACCTGGGACTTCATTTTCTGAGTGGAGCCATCACATTTGATGCGAATGTTGATGCCATCGGCGCGGAGGAAGCTTCGAAAATTGTCTGGTTGGATTCTCTCTTGATGAATGTTGACCGTACCGTTCGGAATACAAATATGCTGATATGGCATAAAGAACTTTGGTTGATAGATCACGGCGCTTCCTTATATTTTCATCACAGTTGGGATAACTGGGAAGAACAATCCCTAAAACCATTTGTTCAGATTAAAGATCACGTACTGCTCAAAAATGCGAGTATGGTGGAGAAAATAGATCAGGAATATCGTTCCGTTTTTACGGAAGCGGTATTTCGTGGAATATTGGCGGTGGTACCCGATGAATGGCTGGAAGATGCCGAACGTGAGCTCTCTGCGGCCGATGCGCGCGAAGTGTATGTTTCTTTCCTGAAACAGCGTGTAGCCAATTCATCCATTTTTGTAAAACAAATAGAAGATGCCAGAAAAGACCGTATATGAGTATGCTGTGGTACGTTTGATACCACGAGTGGAGCGAGAGGAATTTATCAATGTAGGCGTAGCTCTTTATTGTCGTAAGTATCGTTTTGCGAAGATGGTTTATCTGGTCAATGAACAAAAGGTGCGTGCTCTTTGCCCGAATATCGAGTTGGAGTTGATCGAAAATCATCTGTCTTCCTTCCAGCGAATCTGCCACGGCGAAAAAGATGCCGGTAAACTTGCCGAGTTAGATATCACTGAACGGTTTCGTTGGCTCACAGCGAAGCGGAGTACCCTGATTCAATGCTCGGCATCACACCCCGGATTATGTGAGGATCCCGAAACAACATTGAACGAGCTGTTTGAACGCTTGGTTCGCTAAGCTAAAAGATATGCTCTGCTCATCAAATGAACTCAATGATCGGCAATGGGGCTAAGTTTTGATAATAAGGCTTAATCTATCAATATTGTATAGTATATTTGTTTTAATAAACTAGTGAAGATGCATGATTTTTATCAACATATCTATGAACAGCAATTGGCTGTTCTAGAAATGCCTTCTAACAAGAAGATCTGCGGCTGGGCTATCCGAATTGTGGATGTGCTCTTCCCCGAACGAAATTCTAGCGAGATGAAATCGGTCGATGATGTGAAGCTCGCTTTTGAACAATTTGAATTGGAGCTTGAGCAGCTCCTGAGCAAATCCAAAGCTTGTCAAAGCTGCAATCACTCGGAAGTAGCGCACCAGTTTTTTGAACGGATTCCACAACTTTATGAATTGATGTGCTGGGATGCAGATGCATTGATGGATGGCGATCCTGCAGCACAGAATAAAAGAGAAGTTGTACGTACTTATCCCGGTTTCTTTGCGATCTGTATTTTCCGGATGGCGAACGAACTACATCGCCTGGGTGTTCCTTTGATACCGCGCATATTGACAGAACATGCGCATTCCAAAACGGGAATTGATATCCATCCTGGAGCAACAATAGGCCATCATCTGCATATTGACCATGGCACCGGATTGGTTATCGGTGAAACCTGCACCATCGGTAATTATGTGAAACTTTATCAGGGTGTAACCCTGGGGGCCCTGAGTGTGGATAAGGTGTTTTCCAATGTAAAACGCCACCCGACAATTGGCGATCATGTTATTATCTACTCTGGAGCCACAATCCTGGGCGGCGAAACACACATTGGCCATCATTCGGTCATTGGCGGGAATGTCTGGTTGACAAGTTCTGTCGAGCCTTACACCACCGTATACCATCAGGCTACATCAAAATTTATAGATTCAAAACCAATAATATAGATACCATGGGAAATATCATAGATACCATAGGAAATACACCCTTAGTCGAGATTACACAATTTCATACAAATCCCAAGGTGCGGATCTTTGCAAAAATGGAGGGCAATAATCCTGCGGGCTCGGTGAAAGATCGTGCAGCACTCAATATGATCCGTTCGGCGATGGAGCGGGGCGATATTACAAAAGATAGTAAATTGATCGAGGCAACGAGCGGTAATACGGGGATCGCACTTGCTATGATCGCCGGTATATATGGACTAAACCTCGAGCTTGTGATGCCAGCTTCTTCAACGCGGGAGCGAACGCTTACGATGGAGGCTTACGGGGCGAAAGTTACTTTATTGGAATCCATGGAAATATGTCGCGATTATGCAGAAGAAAAGGCCGAAAAAGAAGGCTTTTTTATATTGAATCAATTTGCAAATCCAGATAACTACGAAGCACATATCAAAACAACGGGACCTGAAATCTGGCGTGATACTGCGGGGAAGATTACACATTTTGTAAGCGCCATGGGGACTACGGGGACAATTATGGGAAATTCCATCTATTTGAAGGAAAAAAATGCAGCCATTCAGATCATAGGCTGTCAGCCCACTCCTGAATCTTCCATACCAGGCATACGGCGTTGGCCCGAAGCCTATCTGCCTAAGATTTTTGATCCAAGCAGGGTAGATCGCGTTATCGATATATCCCAACAGGAGGCAACAGCGCTTGCCCGGGAACTTGTTAAGCGTGAAGGGGTTTTTGCAGGAATGAGCACCGGTGGAGCTTTTGCAGGAGCACTTAAAATTGCAAATGAAATCGACGAAGGCCTTATTGTATTTATTGCCTGTGACCGAGGTGACCGCTATTTGAGTTCAGACCTTTTTGGCTAAGAACCCATACGAACAATACCAAGCCCACTATGGATCTTTGCTGATTTTTAGCAATCTTTAGTGGGCTTTTCGCTATTTAAGCATCGGCGCCAAAGGTGAGTAGATTGCTGTCGGGATCTAAAATCGAAAACTCCCGCTGACCCCAGGGCTTAATCTCAAGTTTGCCATTGGGGTGAATCTCAACGTGATTTTCTTGAAAAGACTGATACAGACAATCAATGTCGTCTGTGCGTATATAAACCATACCATAATTTTCTTCTGGTGGAAGTTCTTGGAATTCAAAAAAATGAATTTCAATATGGTCTTTTTTTAGCATCAGGTAACCTTCGTAATCGACTGCTCCACATAATGAAAATCCAAGTTTATGTAGATAAAAATCTTTTGTGATGGTTTTGTTGCGCATGGGCAGTTTGGGATGAATGGCTGTCAGTGTCATCGGTATATAATTATTAAGTCAAGTTTAATTCCTATGAATAACCTCGTTGAAATATAATCATTTATCGTAATATTTTAATGTTCTAATGGGAAGGATTCTTTCATTTTAATAGCGTATCCTTTAATTATTTTGGTTAAAATGCAGTTGTCTGTTATAACCAATTGTTATGACTTATTTGTAATTGTGTCTTTTAAAATAATTGAGAGTTATTCAATTTTGTGCCAAATCAAAGCATCATTGTCATGGACAAAAAAATAAATACGACAATTCGTTATAAGCAGCTGCTCAATCGAAAGGTCTCCGTTCGGGAAATCATTTTTATACTCTTATTTGTATTATGTCTTACCCCATTTGTGTCGGCCCCTCTTGCCTTACTTTTGGGTATTATTGTAGCGCAATGGATTGGCCATCCCTTTCTGGCAGTCAATCACAGGGCAACACAGATTTTGTTACAGATTTCTGTGGTTGGACTTGGATTTGGAATGAATATCGATACAGCTATTCAAACGGGTAAGCAGGGGTTTGTGTTAACCGTTATTTCTATTCTCGGAACATTATCATTGGGCTATCTATTGGGTAGGTTACTCAAATTGGAAAAGGTGACCGCTTATTTGATTTCTGTCGGCACTGCCATTTGTGGAGGAAGTGCCATTGCTGCGGTTTCACCGACGATAAAAGCCAATGAAAAGCAAGTAAGTGTGGCTTTAGTGACCATATTTGTACTTAATGCCATTGCTTTATTTGTATTTCCTGTCGTCGGTCATTTGCTTGATCTCAGCCAGACGCAATTTGGTTTATGGTGTGCGGTTGCCATACAGGATACCAGTTCTGTCGTTGGTGCGGCAAGTAAGTACGGTAATGAAGCACTACAGGTTGCGACAACCGTAAAATTGACCAGAGCGTTATGGATTATTCCAATTGCCTGTTTGAGTGCTGTAGCATTCAAAACCAAAGGGACAAGAATTAAAATACCGTATTTTATTGGTCTCTTTGTATTGGCGGTTATCTTAACAAGTTATATCCCTTTTTTTCAGTATATAGGAGGCTATGTGGTTTCTATTTCAAAGATGGGGCTTACCTTAACGTTGTTTTTAATTGGAGCAAGTTTGTCGAGGGAGGTCTTGTTGGCAGTAGGTTTTAAAGCAATACTACAGGGGGTAGTGCTGTGGTTGGGATTATCAATACCAGTACTCATCTATATCTATTTTTGTCTCTTGGGATTTAACGTATACCGCAGCATTATCATATCTTTCAACAACTGGCCATTTTCATAAATAGGCAGCTCATAATTTTCAATGAAAAAATCTTTACGGATGGCGTATTTAACAAAGCCATTTCGTTCATAAAAGCGAATTTGGGCCAGGCCACAATCTGCAGTACCTACAATCAGGTTCGGGTATTGCCGGTAGTTTTTCTTGATAAAATCAAGTAGTTGACTTCCGAGCCCCATGCCTTGATACGCTGGTGATACGGCAATGTTTTTAATCTCTAATGTCTCTGTATTGACGGGATATAAACAGAAAACAGCGATCGGTTTTACCGTTTCATAGACAACATAAACTAGCGATTCATAGAGGTATTTGTCAATTGCATGAATGGTTTCGTCTGCTAAAAGCAACAAATCATAAGGATATTCCTTATGATTTGTAACAAGTTTTATTTGAAAGCTATTGCGCATGTATAAGAATTCGCTAATGGCCTATAGTCTAAGATGGGAATTAATTGAAATGATATAAGAAGATCACATCACCCACGTACGCCGGTTTTGCACTATCTTTGATTTTCAATGTAGCTTCGATGGTAACTTTGACAACCCCTCTCAAATTGACAACCGATTTTACTTGTGTATGGAGCTGTACAGCATTGTCAACCAAAACGGGTTGTGCAAAACGTAGGTTTTCAATCCCATAATTGATTTCCATTTTGACATTTCTTACTTCAGCAATTTGTTTCCATAAATAAGGAATGAGGGACAAGGTCAGATAGCCATGAGCAATAGTCGATTTGAAAGGACTATCAGTTTTGGCCTTTTCACTATCTAAATGAATCCATTGGTGGTCAAGGGTTGCATCCGCAAATTGATTAATTTGTTTTTGATCAATAACATGCCATTGGGATTCGCCTAATGATTTTCCTTCAAAGGCTTTGTACTCTTCATAATTGTTAATTATTGTCATATGTAATCTTTTTATCGCGTTTTGTTGGTATCGTTCTCCGCTTTCTATGAAGAAGGGGGAGACGAATTAGTGGCTAAATATAACTATACTTTTAAGAATCCTAAGCATATCCTTTATTTAAAAGATGATCGCATGAAAAGACAAGCTAAGCTCAATCGTCATTCATGCGATTGCCCGAGCTGTGTCGTTGCATAGGTGTTTTCAACGTAGGATCTGAAATTTTCGAGAATGGCCTTCCATCCATCACGTTGCAAATCAATAGGATTTTCCGTTTCTGCATCAAAAATTATCGTGATATCCGTAGCAGACTTTTTTGCATTGAAGTTGATTTCAACATGACGACCATCAGGCATAACATAGGCTATTTTTTTAAAGGGTTCAAGCGCGGTATAGCTGCCTTCAAAATCAAAGCCCATAGATCCATCTTTTGCCTCCATTCGGTTTTTGAACTTTCCGCCAATACGTAAGTCATTGATCGAACTTGTACAGTGCCAGTCATCTGAAGCATGATTCCATTGCATGATATCCTCGGCCGAGTTATAGGCATTCCAGATCGTTTCTACGCGTACGTTGATATGGGTTTCAATCTTTATCCGTTCCATATAATGTTATGATGTTTTCTAAGTTAATAACAGGAAAATTTGTGTTTTGTTATATCTATTGCCAGATAATTATCAATATATAATAAAAAGTGTAAAGTTGAAACTTATTTTAACGCAACCAAATGGTTTTGATGGAGTTTTGTTAACTTTAAGCTATTTAATACTTAAATCCGATTTATATGTCTTCCAAATTGCTTGTTATCTTCTTTTTTCTGCTTTCACCGAGTTTGATGTTTGCGCAGCACTATAAAACGACAACCGACGTTGCCTATTGTAGACCAGATGAACCAGATTCTTATAAGAAAGAACGTTGTAAATTGGATATCTATATCCCGACTGATCGTAAAAATTTTGCTACCATCGTATGGTTTCATGGCGGCGGACTAGAGGAGGGAAATAAATTTATTCCACTTGAACTTAAAGAGAAAGGTGTAGCGGTTATAGCAGTCAATTATAGGCTAAGCCCCAGAGCGAAAGCGCCGAGCTATATCGAAGATGCTGCTGAGGCTGTTGCATGGACATTTTCACATATTGCAAACTATGGCGGAGATCCTTCAAAAATTTATGTGTCAGGACATTCAGCAGGCGGATATTTGGCTTTAATGGTTGGTTTGGATAAGCATTACCTGCAAAAATTTGGTGTTGATGCAAATAATATAAAAGGGCTGGCACCGATTAGTGGGCAAACAAATACGCATTACACGATTAAAAAGGAACGTGGGCAATCCATGGTGATCCCCCAGATTGATCATTTTGCACCGCTTTCGTTCGCACGGAAAGATGCACCGCCAATTCTCCTGATCACTGGGGACCAACAATTGGAAATGGCGGCACGGTTTGAAGAAAACGCCCATTTGGCAGCGGTCTTAAAACAGGTAGGGCATACCAGAACCTCGTTGTATCAGCTACAGGGGTTTGATCATGGGGGAGTGTATGCGCCTGGTTGCCTGTTGATACTGAACTGGATCAAAGGACTCGAAAAGTAGTTTTTATGCGGCCAGGCCGAGAATCGGAAATACAGCAAATCAAAATATTATAAATAAAATAAAAAATATTACAATTGTACATTTGAAAATTCTACCGAAATTTACCTCCAAAGTAGCACATCTCTACTTTTTCAAATTAATCCGTTATGTGGGCAAAACGTAATATCGTATTTATAATCTGTATGCTGGGGCTTTTTTTAGCACCGTATAGGTTATTTGCCTGCCACGAACCGTCCGAAAAGCCAAAACAGGAAGAAAAATCATGTTGCCTTGATGAAAAACAACAGGTAAAGGACGTCGAAACAGCAGATTGTTGTAAAGATGAAAGAGCTGAATCACCAAAGTCAGATCATCATGCGGATGACTGTGGTAAACATTGTGGCGAAAAATCATGCCGTACCTCTCTGCAATGTAATCCTATTGTTTCAGTGATCGAAGCTCAGCTTATTTTACCCTTATATGCTGATGTATCAAGCGCTTATGCGCGCTATAAACAGCCTTATTGCGCTGATGCCTATTTTTCCATTTGGCAACCTCCTCAGATCGCTTAGTGTTAGACTGATAGCCCATGCTATGTCTTTTTGGATCGGTTTCTCTATCCAAAGCCCCGTTTTATTTTAGCTTATGAAAATCCCTTTGGATCTATCGGATTCAATACGCAAATACAGTAAATCGCTGTAGAAGGGTTTTTCGTCGGTATTCTTTTATATACTACATATGATAATCATGAGATTAATGTCATTACTTGGTTTGGTAATCCCTGTATTACTATCCACCCAACATACACATGCACAAATTAAAAATGCAAAGACAGCGACAGTAAAGATTTTTGGAAATACACCGGCTGTTAAAACGATCATTGAAAAAGAAGGTCGGGACGGACAATTTGCGAAAGTTGACTGGAATCAGGCAACCAAACTGGCGGTTGTTACCTACGACTCGTCAAAAACAAGCGCGGATGAGGTTCTTAAGCGCATTGCATTGGCAGGGTTCGACAATGAAAAATTTCTGGCTCCAGATGATGCTTATGTTCAATTGGCAAAAGCTGAACAATATGAACGAGTCCTAAAACCAGCATTAAAAAATGATACTGAACAGCAGGTCGATCATACGAATCATCGTCAGGGCGTACAAACAACAATTCAGCCTTCGGTGAACTCAAAAGCAGCTGATGAAAAGACCGCATTTGCACTGTTGGCAAGTTCTTACTTTGCGCTAAAGGATGCATTGGTGAAGACAGATGCGGTGGCGGCAGCGGCTCATGCCGAGGCATTTCAAGCAGCAGTCAAAGCTGTCGATATGAATAAACTTAGCCACGATGAACATACCGTATGGATGAAGGTGATGAATAAGCTGGCAAGCGATGCGACAGGTATAACTAAAAATAAAGATGTTGCTAAGCAACGTGTGGCTTTTGCATCTCTTTCAAATGCGTTGTATGAGCTGCTGAAGGTGAGTAAATTGGACGGACCTATTTATTATCAGCATTGCCCTATGTTTAGTGAAGGCAAGGGAGCGCATTGGCTAAGTAAGGAGAATGCCGTGAAAAACCCGTTCTTTGGTGCGCAAATGATTAGTTGTGGAAGTACAGTAGAAACGTTAAACTAATCGCCGGTGTTATGAATTATTTCCTAGCGATCCTATCGGTTGTTGTATTGTCTTTAACGGCCTGTAGCGGTTCACAAACAAATACCAAAGCTGAAGATCAAATAGCTTCGACTGATCCGGCGATTAGTTTGCCTGTACAGTCAGTTCAATATAAAGTGGGTGATCTCGTCCCTACAGCACAAGTTTGCATGGTGAATGATGCTTTTATGGGGAAAAAACAATTGCTGGTCAGATACGAGGGTAAGGATTATTATGGTTGCTGTGAAATGTGTAAAAAGCGCATACCGCAAGAAGCTGCGGTACGTGTAGCCATCGATCCTTTTTCAAAAAAAGAAGTGGATAAGGCGACGGCTTCCATTGCAATTACCGGCGATCAAGGGGAAGTTTCCTATTTTGAAAACGAAACAAACTATCGAAATTATATTAAAAATCTAAACCTATAAATTCACGTAATTATGAAAAAGTTTATGCTAATTGTGGCGATCGCATTGATATTCGTTGCATGCAACAATTCAACATCGAAAAATACACATGCAGATCATACGGTCCCTGTTGCTGCGGATACCGCAACGACGAATGTCGACAAAAGCAAAGGCGATAGCGCTTTGACTAAAGAGGCTGCCAGAGTAAATAATACAGCTGCAAAAATAGAACCATCGGCGGGGAAAGTTGATGTAACAGCAGCTAGCAATCCTTTTGCAGGCTTATACAGCGCCTATTTCGCGCTGAAAGATGCATTGGTTAAGGATAATGGCGCGGCTGCACAGACAGCAGCGAAAGGAATACAGGCTGCCATTGCAAAACTTAATAACGAGCAATTAGATGCTGTTCAAGGAAAACTTTGGAAGGAATACCAACGGAAATTGGCTTTCGATACAGAGCATATTGCTGGGATCACGGAAAATGAACATCAGCGAGAGCACTTTGTGACCCTTTCCAAAAATATGTATGTGTTGATGAAATCTGTCAAACCTGAAGCTCCAGTCTATTATCAGCATTGTCCGATGTATCGTGATGGAAAAGGAGCCAATTGGTTGAGTACACAAAAGAAAATTGAAAATCCTTATTTAGGTCAATCAATGACCACCTGTGGATCTATCGTAGAAACAATACAATAATACAATGAAAAGCTTATTCGAAGGACTGCCCAGCTTACACCCGCTATTGGTACATTTTCCGATTGTGCTCTTGCTGATGGCCTTGATTAGTCATATAGGTGCCTTATTGTTAAAAAAACATCGACGTACTTTCACTGTGCTGACTTTCGGATTGTTATTACTGGGAACACTTGGAGCTCTTGCTGCAATTCAGACCGCAACCCATATTTCAGGCGATGCAGATGAAAAGGCCTTCGCGCTTTTTGAGATCCATCAACGTTTTGCCTGGATCAGCTTTTGGATTGCAAGTAGCACTACAGTCCTGCATTTTGTTGGATTGCGAAAAGATACAGGTGCTTGGATAAACTATTTGATATTGATTTTGTTGATCAGTTTATCGGTGACACTATTTATCACAGGGCATCACGGTGCTAGACTGGTCTACCAATATGGCGTAGGACCGATGGGAAATGGAATACTAATGAATTAAATGAATGAACATGTATAAAAAGAGTAATATATTAACGGTTGTCTTACTATTGATGACACAACTGACAGTGCTGGCCCAGAAGGTGGTTCGTCATGACCTTTATGTACGGGATACCATTGTCAATTATGCCGGCAAATCAAAACGGGCAATAGCTGTAAACGGACAGATTCCAATGCCGACCCTGACTTTTACTGAAGGAGATACGGCGGAAATTGTTGTTCACAATGAGTTAAAGGAAAGTACTTCGCTGCACTGGCACGGTATTTTTCTGCCGAACAAAGAAGACGGTGTGCCACACCTGACGCAGGAACCTATAAAGCCGAATTCGACTTATACCTATCGTTTTCCGATAATTCAACACGGTACACATTGGTATCACTCGCATTCGGGCCTCCAGGAACAGATCGGTATGTATGGTAGCCTTATTCTCAACAAGCGTGCAGATGATAAGACTTTCCGAAAAGGAATTGATGATTTACCCACGATTCCGGTCATATTAAGTGAATGGACAAATTATAACCCCGATAACATTCAGCGAATGCTACACACGGCCAACGATTGGGCCGCGATAAAAAAAGGGTCTACACAATCGTACGTCGAAGCAATTAAAGAAGGGAAGTTTAAGACGAAAGTCACGAATGAATGGAAACGTCAGCTGGCGATGGATGTCAGTGATGTCTATTATGATAAGGTGTTGATGAACGGGGCTCATTCCACGGATTTAAAGTCGGTGAATGGTAAAGCTTTGAAAGCAGGAGATAAAGTGCGTTTACGAATTTCCAATGGCGGTGCTTCGTCTTATTTTTGGCTGCGCTATGCAGGTGGCAAAATTACCGTTGTTGCCAATGATGGGAATGATGTGGTTCCGGTGGAGGTCGATCGATTAATGATTGCGGTATCGGAGACTTATGATGTCGTTGTAACCATACCAAATGAAGGTACAGCTTACGAATTCATGGCAACAACAGAAGATCGAACACAATCTGCCAGTTATTTTGTCGGAAATGGTATTAAACAATTGATTTCCCCGCTTCCCCGCCTTAAATATTTTGAGGGCATGAAGATGATGAACGATATGATGAAGATGAATGGTGATCTCAATGATATGGGCATGAAGATGAGCCTGAACCAGATGGATATGAATGTGGTGATGTATCCCGAAATCACAGGTGATGGAAAGAAAAAAGAAGATCACAGTAAACATAGCGGTATGAATCATGGACAAATGAACATGGACGAAGATCCCAATCGTTATAATGCCAATGCATTAGGCGATATTGTCACGCTCAACTATGCGATGCTGGAGTCTCCTCAAGCTACTGAACTACCTAAAGAAGCGCCGATACGAGATCTCAAATTTACCCTTACGGGAAATATGAGCCGTTATGTATGGAGCATGGACAATAAAATTCTTTCTGAAACGGATAAGATACCTGTAAAAAAGGGCGAGGTATTGCGCATTACCATCTATAATAACTCAATGATGCGTCATCCAATACATCTGCATGGCTTTGACTTTAGATTGTTAAATGGAAAAGGATCAAAAGCGCCGTTGAAAAATGTGGTGGATATCATGCCCATGGAGACGGATACGATCGAATTCTTAGCGAATGAAGAAGGAGACTGGTTTTTTCATTGCCATATCCTGTATCATATGATGGCGGGGATGAACCGGGTTTTTGCTGTGGACGATTATAAAAATCCCTATCTTCCAGATAAAGCTAAAGCCTATAAGGAGCTGCAGATGGAAAGTAATATGACTCATTTCATGGCGCAAAATGATTTCGCTACCAATGGAAATGACGGTCAGGCAATGTTTCAGAATGCACGCTGGCAGCTTGGTTCAGAATGGCGTTTGGGGTATAATGATATGCACGGTTATGAAGTGGAAACCCACTTGGGTAGATACTTTGGGAAGATGCAATGGTTTATGCCATTTGTAGGTTTTGATTATCGTTATCGTCGAATGGGTGAGGATGAACATGAGAAAAATATTTTTGGACAGGCCAATAAAAAAGATAGTCGCAAAGCTTTAAGTATGGGTTTTATGTATACTTTACCCATGTTGGTCAATTTTCAGGCAGAGGTGTATCACGATGGAATTGTGCGATTGCAGCTTATGCGTGAGGATATCCCGATCGCTAGAAGGATCCGTGGCGATTTTATGATCAACTCAGACCTTGAATATATGGCTGGACTAAATTATGTCATCACCAAAAATATGGCTTTTAGAACACATTATGATAGCGATATGGGCTTTGGTGTGGGCTTGTCATTAAATTATTAAAAACGTAGATTTTATATTGGATTTTTAAAGGGGGCTTTGCATCGCAAAGCCCCTTTTTTTTGTGCTATAAAAAGAGTGGATAAGTGGCGTACTGTTTATGAAATAATCCTGATTTTATTGGTAGATTATTGGGAGATAAATCGGACTTTAGCCGCGTTCATCCGAATGAGGTCCCTATAAGGTCCGAATAAGGTCCCTATAAACTCCCTATTATTGAATATAAAAATAACTTGTTATGTAAGCCTTGTCTACAATGTATTTTCATGTTTTGCCCTTCGGGTTATCGCTAGCTTAGTGCTTTCCCCGCTAGCGTATTCCTTTCTCCGCTACTCTGCCTATAAAAGGAAGATAGATCAATTCTTATTGGGGGATGGCGAATCTGGTTTTGGTAGATGGAAAGAAAGAAAAACGCCAGAAAAGGTTTATTCCTGGCGTTTTATACTAGTGTGAATTTTATGACGACTAAAGTTTTTGATCGCTTAAATCATCCATTTAAATATGCTGGCTCCCCAAGAGAAACCTGCACCAAAGGCGGTTAACATGACTAAATCACCGGTATTTAATTTTTTAATATTCTGCCAGATACACAACGGGATCGTGGCAGCAATGGTATTTCCTAGGTATTCGATATTACTTAATGCTCTGTCTTCTGGTATATTCAGACTACGCCCAACGGCATCAATGATGCGCTGATTAGCCTGATGTGGAATTAACCAGTTGATATCTTCAATCTGTAGGTTGTTGCGTTGTAAAACCGTATTACAGGCGTCGCTCATAGACTGAACAGCATGTCTAAATACAGTTTTGCCATCTTGTTTCAGGAATCTGTTGTCGTTGACAGGAAGATTACTGTCGATTGGATACAAAGAACCGCCGGCTTCGATTTTTAAGAATTCTTTTCCCGCGCCATTGCTACATAGATAGGCATCCATAATTCCACCTTCCAAAGATGGCTCAAGCCATATCACACCAGCGCCATCACCAAAAAGAATATTGGTCGAACGATCTTTTAAATCGACATAAGTACTGATGTTGTCAGCACCTACTACGAGTACATTTTTATAACGGCCTGTCTCAACGAGAGCTGAAGCCATGTCTAAGGCATATAAAAACCCAGAGCAAGCAGCGTTGACATCAAAAGCCCAAACATTGGTAAGACCTAATTTTTCTAAAATGATATTTGCTGTTGCCGGCATTGGCATATCGGGTGTAGAAGTCGCTACAATTAACGCATCTACATCGTTCAGATTTTTATGATATTGTGTTGCCAAATCTTGTATAGCTTTTACAGCCATGTCTGATGTGGCAAGATTTTCTTCTAAAATTCTCCGCTCCTTAATACCTGTACGTTTGATAATCCATTCATCGGATGTATCGCAAAACTGCTCCAAATCTGTATTTGATCTCTTATTCGGTGGAATATATCCGCCAATACCAGTAATTGCTGCATACGGTCTGCTGGGTATTCTCTCAGTCATAAATTAATGTACTCTATTCTCTCTCTTATTATAGCTATCCTATTAGGAATGACTCGTGTGTTTTTTGCGCCGTAAAACTACGGTTAATTTATGCGATTAATAAGCGAAAAAAATGATTTATGGCAAAAAATTACGTTTTGCCAACACTTTTAACTGTTTTTTACATATTGTCTATACTAATCTTTTAATCGGTCTTTATGATGCGGAATTAAATATTGAATGCGCCTGTTTTTACGAAATATTAATCTAACTATGTTCGTCCAATTCGCAAAATAGTCTAGTTGCTTTTTGTGTTTCAAATCATCGGAAGGAGCGTTTCGCCTGTTCCAAAAGTTCAGCTAAAATGATGATTCCTTCCTCGATCAATTCCTCAGATAAGGATCCATAACCAAGTCGTATTCCACCAAAAATATTTTCTCTGCTGTAGTTTTCGGGATGCGGTATATGGACTGATCTTTCCCTTAATTTTTGGGATAAAAATGCCCAGTCGATCTGATGTTTAAATGATAGCCAAACCGCCAATCCTCCTTGTGGAGAAGTATAGCTCACATGATCCTGCAGATATTTGTCTACTTGGGCGATCATGAAATCACGTTTCTTTTTGTAAAGCAGCGTTGCTTTTCGGATATGTCTACGAATTGTTCCATCCTGAATGAGTTCCAGGACAGCTTGCTCCATAATATTGTCACCTTGTATATCGATGATGTAGCGAAGTTCGGTAACCTGCTGGAGTAGCTGCTCGTTTCTTGTCGCCAGATAACCGATACGGAGTGCTGGTGCAACAACTTTGCTGAGTGTACCAATGTAAACAGTATTGATCAGTTCCTGCTGTGAAGCGAGTGGGTAATAGGGCGCTTGTTCAAAATGAAATTCGTAATCGTAATCATCCTCAATGATCGTGAAGTTATGTTGGTTGGATAATGCTATTAATTGTGATCGCCGTTCTTTGCTTAAGGTCACAGTGGTTGGATATTGTCGATGTGGAGTAAGATACAGTGCCCTAATATTGCTTTTTTTCAATAAATGTGGGAGAAGTTCATCAACGATAAGACCATCGGTATCGACAGGGATAGGAATCAATCGCGCACCAGCTTTTTCAAAGATTTTCCAGGCTGAATGGTATCCAGGGGACTCCACAAAGATATAATCATCGTGCCGTAATAGGCATTGGGCGACCAGGTACATGGCCATTTGACTTCCACGACTGATGCATAGGTTATTTTTATCAATGTGCATGTTGCGCTCGATGTTGAGCATATTGGCGATTTCTTCCCGAAAATCAAGATGTCCTCGGGGATCGGCATAGCCCATCATTTTCCAACGTGCGCTGCGTTTAAAAATTTGACGATAGGCCCGTCCGAGCTGTTCTATCGGGGCAATCTTGCTGTCTGGATTACCATCATCGAATATAATACGTGTGGGGGCTTGATGATCAGATAATTCGATCTTTTGTGCAACATATAGGTTAGAGCCATAAGGTAATTGAGCCGCTACAAATATACCTCTACGTGCCTGACTAACCAGCCAGCCTTCGCTCAACAGCAACTGTATGGCATCAATTACCGTGTTTCGGTTTAATTTTAGTTGGGCTGCAAGAGATCTGCTACTGGGTAAGGCCGTTCCTTTCGCCAATCGACCAGATTGTATATCAGCAGCAATGTTATCCGCTATTTGGATGTAAATCGCTTTTGAAGAGGATCTGTCAATATCTATCGTTAAATTCCAAGGTCTAAGCATGAGGCTATTGTATCGGGTAATTGTTCAAATATACAATTGTTCTGCAGGATTAAAATACATCGGATAGATGATGCATGATCAGTGCTGCGCTATTCTATTTAAGATGAGTTATTTTGTTTATTGTACGTGACGGCTGGACTAGGAATAAATAACCATCTTGGACTAGGAATGAAAGGAGATTTAAGTTGATTTTTGAGTTTTACTAATCGAAGTCATTCATGAAACCATTTCCCGTTTTTGAGAAAGTTGATATTGCGATCGAACGAGCCCTTGGTTGCTTTGTTTATGATAAACAGCAGCAGGCCTATTTAGATCTATATGGTGGTCATGCCGTTATTTCTGTTGGGCATAGCCATCCGCATGTTGTTGAAGAAACTATACAACAGATGAATAAGATCGGATTTTATTCAAATGCAGTTACAAACGATCTTCAGGATCGTTTGGCCGAGCGCTTGGGCAGTGCCTGTGGTTATCCTACATATGCTGTTTTTTACAGTAATTCGGGGGCCGAAGCAAATGAAAATGCACTGAAGTTAGCTTCGTTCCATACGGGAAGGAGGAAAGTATTGGCGATGTCAAATGCGTTTCATGGGAGAACCTCAGCCGCGGTTTCGGCAACGGATATCCGGTCGATTCGTGCACCATTAAATGACAGTGAACAATTTGTCTTTACACCCTTTAACGAGATCTCCAGTTTGAAAAAACAATTGGAAACCGAAGAATACTGCGCTGTAATCATTGAACCTATTCAAGGTGTCGGGGGGATTCATCGGGCAAGTCCTAGTTTCTTACAGGAAGTAAGAGCAATCTGCACGAAAACTGGGACTATGCTTATTTTGGATGAAATTCAATGCGGGTATGGGCGCACGGGACGTTTCTTTGCACATCAGCATGCTGGGATAGAAGCCGATTTAATTACGGTGGCCAAAGGGATTGCAAATGGCCTCCCGATGGGGGCGACAATTATTTCGCCTAAAATAAAGCCGGTCACGGGGCAATTGGGCACTACTTTTGGCGGTAGTCATGTGGTTTGCGCGGCGGCACTGGCTGTACTTGATGTCATCCAAATAGAGCAATTGATTGATAATGCCGCAGCTGTAGGTGAATTTCTGTTGAGAGAATTAAGAAAAATTCATGGCGTAAGTGAAGTGAGGGGGCAAGGATTGATGATTGGCGTAGAGTTTGAAAACGATATTCAACACCTACGGGAAGAACTTTTGTTTTCTGAAAAGATTTTTACAGGATATGCAGGACGCTATACCCTCCGCCTATTACCGCCGCTCTGTTTCACCATGAATCACGCGGAGACATTTTTGAAGAGTCTACGGAAGCTTGTGCATAAAGAGAAACTAGCCGATGATGTTTCGGTATATTGATTGGACCCGCTGTATTGATTTTTTGCGAAGTTTTAACGAAGGATTCTCCAGATGAGCTGTTGCGCTTTGATAAATGTTGTAAAAGAAGTAATTTCACATCTAGCGTATTTAATCAGTAATAGCGTATAATGGATTTCAAGACAACAAAAAAATATTTGCCTACAGCGGGTTTAGTGAGTATTAAGGAAGATAAATTATTATTGGCGTATAGCAACAATAGAAAGGCATGGTATCTGCCAGGTGGGAAGATTGATGCAGGGGAGGAAGCCCTGCAGTCCCTACGTCGCGAGATTTTGGAGGAGTTGAATATCAATCTGGATCCGGATAAAATCTCGTATTATTGCCATGTAACAGCTCCGGCGTACGGGCTTGTGCCAGAGGTTATCATGGAACAGGATTGTTTTCTGTACCCATTAACAGAGCAGATCGAACCCAGTAATGAGATTGGCGCCGTTCGTTATTTTTCACACCAAGAGTACCAGAAAGAACCTATCCAGGTCATTGGCGTTTTGCATGTGTTTGACAAGTTGAAGGCTGACGGATTGATTTAAAAAATCCTGTCGCCGCTAGATGCCATAGCCTTCATTGAGGCAGCTGATACCCTTTGTGTCTTTTAAAGGAATAATTTTTTGGCTTTTGGTATCCATTCGCCATGCCTTGACGATTTTGTCGAAATATTCTTTGCTTTCATCGACCCGGCTAATGGCTATAATTTCGCTGTCTGGTTTGTCACCTTGCTTGCAGTTGCATAAGCTGAGTTGCTCGTTGGACTTCAGTTTTTGAATATTGATGGTATCCAAAATCTTATATTTGACTTTACCTTTGCTATCATCGGGTAACAATTCCTCTAAAATACAAACACCATTTTTGGCATTTGTAAAATAGCCGGCAGCAAAGCGAAAGTCTCCTTGGGTATTCTTGTCGGTTTCAATAAGTGCACCAGTTGTATATGTATAAGATTTTAATTCAGCAATTTCATTGATCTCACGGAATACTTTCCCATATAAGGGATTTTTCTGGTCGTTAACGGTCTTGAAACTGGACCAACTGCAAATGGATAGCATTGCAATGGGTATAATTAGTATATATCTCATGGTTTTCAAAAATTAAAAACGTTGTTTAAGTTAACAAATCTTTCTGTTATATTAAACAACGTTTTTACTGCAGCACTATTGTGTTGACAGACTTTACTAGAACTTATTGCGAGTTTATTTAGCCTGTGATTCTTGCGTCTTTTGAGATTCTTTATATACTTTGTTGTCCTCGTCATCCATTTCCATGTCGAGATCTTCTTCTTTGTATTTTCCCATTTTTAAGTGAAAGTTATCTGGAGTGCCCGTAATTCGCATAGGTATCCCAAAGATTCCAAAAGGAGGTAAGCCCAGTCGAAAACCCAGGTTCATCCGCCCATCTAAGGTCACTTGACCTTCAAAACGAGGCCTGAATCCCATCATTTTCATTTTTGTGCGTTCGATGGTCATCACATTATTTTTGATATGGGATTTAATAACAACTTTTTTCACTTCGCCATCTTTCAATTTTTCCTTGGAAGTAGATTGACTAATTCCATTAAGTAACTTGAAGCCTCTGAATTTAATTTGATTCAGTGTTAGGGATCCATCGCCGACGATGGAGGGCATTACTGGTTGCATATTGCCATTCAATAAACCACCCAATTTATAATCCAATGAAACCAGGCCATAAGCATTTTTGGCAGAGCTAACCATTTCTCTGAATAGCGGTATCTCTTTGTAAGCGCGTTGAATATCAAAGCTGTCAGCTTTCACAGCATAATCAAAACTTGCTCTACGTGGATTTAGAGGACGATAGCTTCCGTTCATATCTACTTTCAGTCCCGCTAGTTCAAAGTTTGTCTTATGAAGAATCATCTTACCGTCTTTTACCTGTAGGTCACCTTTGAAGTCTTTGATATTCATTTTATTATATGCTATGGCATTGACGAGCCCCAAGACCTGAACGTCCAAATTTTTAGGCAGAAGAACTACACCACTTTCCGAAGAGCTTGCAGTCGTCGATGTGGCCGGAGAAGCAAAAACCATAAAATCATCCACATTGATTTTCTTGCTGCTGAGTGTAAATTGCCCCTTTAACGGTGCTTGACTACTTGTTGCATAATTAATAATGTTGTTGAGATATCCTTTGATGGAAATATCATTCTTCGCATAGGCTACCAAGAATTTATCGAAATTCATTTTCTCCTGATAAAAACTGAAGTTCCCACTTCTAATTGCAATAGGCTGTGGAAGCATGTCGGACTGAACCTGGATGTTTCCAATACTTAACTGACCACTATTTTGGAGTCGGTTATAATGACCATTGGTGGCATCGCTCTGTAAACCTTTTAAACTGAAATCCGTATAGATAAAACCATCGACATTGGTACCATCTAATGCAAAGAGTTTATAAATAGGGCCGAGATTAAGCTTACCCTTGGATTGTATGCTGTACTTGATATTATTGAAGTTCTTGAGGTCTGCATTCAAGAAAAATGGTTCGCCAGCAAATGTAAATGATACCGGTAGGATTTTGACATTCAGATCTCGAAGTGAGCCTTTTTCGCTATTGACAAAAGCTTCGACCTGAATATTTTCCATCGGGATAGGATAATCATTTGACTTGATCAAGCCATTCTTCATCACGATGGATGTATTGGTTTCGGGAAAAATGTTTCGTTTGAGATCCACATAACCTTTTGCCATAAGGTTGACATCCACCAACCCTGCCAATTCAACTTGTTTAATGGGATAGAAATTTTTGATATCTGCTAAATTAAATGAAGCTTTTAAATCCGAGTTGACCGCAATTTTATTAAAATCTGTTATTGAAATAAAACCCTTTATATAGTTGTTAAGCGCCTGAACAGAAATATCATGGATTGCTATTGATGCACTTTTTAATTGGCCATCGGGATCCTTTGCTTCCAGACGATAAGCAATTTTGTCCAACCCCTGTGGGAGGTTCGCCAATTTGAATTTACCATCGACGAGTGTATTTTTGATATCAAAAGTAGGAATGGATGCAATGTATTCCTGTTCGCGTTTTTGAAGTCCTACCTTACGAATAGCTTTGGCGTATGTTCCGTCGATTTTTGCGTAAAGATTCCATTTTCCACCAAATGAAAAGTCTGGGAATTGTAGGGATTCATTGAGTTTACAGAGATCAAGATCACTTTTTATGTTGGCATGCACGGTTACAGGGTGTAAACCCGCAATGTTGCCCTGTGCATTGAAATAGCCTGAAGCAACTTTAAAGTCAAATTGTTTCAGATCAATTTGTAGTGAGTCTGGATTCAGTGCCGGCAGGTCTATCCGTAATTTTGCATTCCAGTCTGTTAGCGGATTGGTGGATTGTTTATACGCGAGAAAGCCATTGTTGACCATGAGTCCAAGGGAAAGATTAGGCATTTTGTTGTTGTCGACAATATAGTCTCCTTCTAAATTGACAAAAACCTCCGATGTACCTTTCACGGAGAGGTCCTTGATCCAAGAAGCGTAGCTATTTGGGACTAATGAAAGTAATTCGGCCAAGGTGCTTTCCTGTGATTTTAATTTGAAATCCAGGTGATAACCATGGGAGATAAAAGACAACAACCCACGGAAACGAACCGGTAATTGATTTATTTTAATATCATTTCGTTCGAAGCCGAAAGATAAGGTATTGGTATTGATCCGTGTTAGCAAATTGGCATCGATCGACTTTTTGTCCACATACAATTCATTGTCAAAGGAAAATGAAAAGGATGCAATTTTTGCACGTGTGTTCAAGTCAAAGATATTTGACATCAGATCTCCCTTACCCTCATATTCCAGATCTTTTGCCTCTATCTGTAGCGGAATGGAGCGATCTTCATAATGGAGATTTGTTTTTTCAAGTTTAATCAGTTGGAAGGCTAAAGCACTGCTTTCGGAATTGTCTTGTGTTTTTGTAGCATCAGCGGAGCTAGATTTATAAATATTGTAATTGGCATTTCCCAAAGAATCAACCAGGATATTGATCTTCCCGCTGTTAACGATAAACTTGTCGATTACAATTTTAGATTTGAGAAGACTCATAAGGTCCACGCCAAAACTGACTTTTTTTGCAGCGAGCAGCGTGTCGTTTTTGAAAGGTTCGGCCCCTTTTAGTAAGACATCATCCATCGATGCAGTAAGCAAAGGGAATTGATCAAAGAAGGTTAATCTTACTTTGGAATAATTTAATTCACCTGTAATGTGCTCGTTTACGAGCGATTTGACCTTGCTGTTTACTTCATTTTCGAATATATAAGGAATAGATAATATGCTGATAACGAGTAGTACGGCGATGTTTGTAAAAACGATAGCGATACGTTTCACAACTTTTATAAATGTTGCTTTTGACACTTTGGAATTTTTTGTGGTTACAAAAATCAGAAAATTATTATTAATCTCAGTTATGTGATGCATTTATTTTGAAAAGGGCTTGGATTATGTCGTTTTTCATTGACAAGAGGCCGCGTTAAAGCCTTTCTTGCGAAGTGCTTTGCATAGGCTTTTAAAAATTTCATGTATTTTTGCAGCGTGAAATTTCGATTTAAAAATGCCGAACAGAAGAATAGTATCATCCTGACTGCCTGTTTGTTTTTGTTGTTGTTGATTGGGGGGGGCTTGCTCGGTATTATCCATCATAAAGTAGACCTCCTTAAGAAGAGGATACTGATCGATTTTGCAGATGAGAATATGTTGCTTATCAAAAAGCAATTGGAGTTGTTGCAGCAAGATCTATTCCTTTCGGAAAAAAAGATCTTAAATCAGCCCGCCTTTGATCTAAAAGAAAGTGCTGACTCGCTGTTGGTCGTTTTGCCGGTTGGACAAGCGGACTCTGTCAATCAGCGAATGCTTACCTTGTTACGCACACGGACAATAAATCACCGACTATATCACATTTATCTGGATGTAGTAAAATTGAATGCCTATTTCGCGGAACTCAATTTCGGAAGACGAGCTTATTTCGAGATTTACGACGACCGTGGATTATGTGTGTATTCTCCAGATAATCGAAAGTGGGGTAAGCGGGCCAGTACAGCAGTTGCAAAACAAGGACAGATTGTGAAATCTGATTTTCTTCAGCTGGACGTTATGGTCAATTCGTATCCCTGTAACATTCTTTTAGTGGGTGGTGAAATCAAGGTGTATGTCCTGTTGCTGAGTATTGAAGAGGAAATCCAAGAATTGCTAACGTATAGCATCTTGCTTGGTGTGGGCTTGATGTTGGTAGCTATGGTGTTAATCTACTTTAATATCGTGGAGCGTCGCAAGATTCAGCAGCTGAAACTGCAATCCCTGAAGCAAGAGAATGAATATACGCGCATGCAGTTGGTTCAACTGCGGCAGCAGATCAATCCGCATTTTTTATTCAATACATTTGGGTCGCTTCAATACCTGATTGGAAAGGACAATGATCTTGCGAAGTCTTTTATTGGCAAGATGACAAAAGTCTACCGGAAGATGCTCCGCACAGATGAAGCCGAATGGTCATCATTGGGGGAGGAGCTGGAATTGGCCAAAGCCTATTTCTTTTTACAGCAGGTGCGGTTCGGAGCGGCCTTAAGTGATATGGAAATTCTGCTGCCAGCAACATGTTTGGATCGGAAAATTCCACGTTTGGGCCTGCAGATGCTGGTAGAAAATGCGATCAAGCATACCCGTATTTCGATCGAACATCCGCTGAAGATTCAGATCATCTATCTTGTTGAAGAAAACGTGCTGGAAATCCGCAATAACTGGCAGCCCAGACAGGGGGCAGAGCTGGAAGGTGAGGGGTACGGACTTAATTATTTAGCATCCATCTATCGTTATTATGCGATGTCGGGATTCCGGTACGGGATAGAATCGGACTTTTTTTCGGTATACTTACCACTCTCATCCAGTTGAAAATGAAGAATAAAAGATGGTCGGTTTACGTGTTCATGTTTTAGTAGCGCGTGTTCATACCTTTAAACTGCGTGTTCATCGCTTTGCATACTTTTCTGTATAATATTTTTAACAAATTTGGCTCCTAATCTAGAAATATTAGTTCGTGGTTAGCCTAATCCTATCCGATCAAATAGCATAAGTTTTAAGTATAAATGACTTGGAATTGACCTGCTTGGAATAGACAAAATTACTTTCTAATCGTTCTGTAGTAAGCTAAAATTAGCTTATGGATAACACGAGATAATAGCTTGATGATCCGTCATCACTTTTGAAAAACACATGGAGTGCAACGAGCTCAGATATCACCTTTGAAAACAAGGGCTCAAAATATTTATTTGATGAAAAACACTTACACTAAGTTAGCCATAGGTCTTTTATTTTCCGCTGGTCTAATGCAATCTTGTTCATTATTGCAAACAGTAGGCCTGCGAAAAAAAGAAACGGTTACTTCTGCTAAAGATTCTATTGCCAAGAAAGATACGACAGCTGCGTACGACAAATTGTTTAAAGATGCCCGGGTTGATACTGGTATGTTTACGGTAATTCGTAAGGAAAATAATTACTATTTTGAAATTCCATTGAAGAAAATGGGACAGGATATTCTGTTGATACAGAAGCTGTCTTCCGTTCCATTGGCTTTAAATGAGGCTGGGGTAAACAAAGGAATGAATTATGAAAATAAGGTCATCCGGTTTACACTCCGCAAGGAGAAGAAAGAAGTGTGGGTTTCGGAGATCAAACCTCAGGTGGAAGTCCCTAAAGGTGACGCAATAGCCGCTTCGGTATACGATAATTACCGCCCTTCTTATATTGAATCTTTTAAGATTGAAAGTTATTCAAAAGATTCAAGTGCTGTTGTAATCAAAGTCAATAAGGTATTTGATGGTTCAGAAAAGAGTTTTACGGATGTGTTTACTTCCTTGGGTTTGGGAACTTCACCTAAAACCAGTATATCTACAGTTGAAGATATCAAATCCTATGCGAATAATATCGTTGTGAAGTCTGTATTTTCTACCAAGGTGACGGAAGGTAATGAATCTGTACCGGTTTCTTTGGAAATTACAAGTAACCTTTACGAACTGCCTGAAACGCCTATGGTTGCCCGGTTTGCAGATCCAAGGGTTGGTTTCTTTACTTCGCCGCGTTGGTATTTTAACGATAAACAACAAGAACTGGATAAGAAAAATCTGGTCAATCGCTGGCGTTTGGAACCGCGTGACGAAGACAAAGCGCGCTATCTGAAAGGGGAGTTGGTCGAACCCAAAAAACCGATTGTCTTTTATTTGGACCCAGCGACCCCAAAACAATGGCGTCAGGCCATTATTGATGGCGTACATGATTGGCAGGTCGCCTTTGAAGCTGCTGGCTTCAAAAATGCAATTCTGGCCAAACAACAGCCCGATAGTGTCAAATTTGATCCAGACGACGCTAATGTTTCTTCTATTGTATACGCAGCATCTGCTCAAGCTAATGCCATGGGGCCATCTGTTGTTGATCCACGCTCAGGGGAGATATTAGAAGCTGACGTGATTTGGTGGCACAACGTCATGACTATTTTGAACAGTTGGATGCGCATACAGACCGGTATCGTAGATACATCAGTACGTGCTAATGTTTTCTCCGATGAGAAAATGGCACATGCTATTCGTTTTGTGTCGTCCCATGAAATTGGACACACGCTTGGATTGATGCACAATATGGGCTCTTCGGCAAGTTTCCCTGTTGATTCGTTGCGTAGCAAAAGCTTCACCGCTAAAATGGGAGGGACCGCTCCTTCCATTATGGATTACGCACGTTTCAATTATGTGGCGCAACCTGAAGATGGTGTGGAACAGATTACTCCCGTGATCGGTGCTTACGACAAGTACGCCATTGGCTGGGCCTACCGCTGGTATGGCAAAACACAGCCTTGGGATGAAATCCCTTTGCTGAGAAAGGAAATTGATAGCCATGTACATGATCCTATTTATCATTACGGTGAACAGCAAGACTCTAAAAATATCGTTGATCCGCGGGCTCAATCGGAAGATCTTGGTGATGACGCCATGAAGGCTGGCGAATATGGTATGCTGAATCTGCGTCGCATGATGCCTAATATTATCAATTGGACAACCAATGTCGGCGATGATTACTACCGTGCCGGTAAGTTGTATATGGGCGTGGTTGGACAATGGTATGCATATGCTGATCATGTTTTAAATAATATTGGTGGTATTTACCTCGAAAATGCTGTTTTGGGTGATCAAAAAGATGCCTATAGCCCAGTACCAAAAGACAAACAACTACGTGCTTTGGAGTACCTCAAGAAGAATGTCTTTTACATGCCCGAATGGTTGTTCGTTCCGGAGCTGATGGCAAAAACTTTTCCATTGAAAGATTCTCCGATAGGACCATTTGAGTACGCTCCTTATAACTTACAACGTGAATTTCAATACGCTATGTTGTATAAACTGGTCAATGATGAACGTTTGCTGCGTATGGTTGAGATGGAAAATCTTTTCGGAAGTAAGAAAGCATGGAGCGCACCAGAGTTTTTAACTTCTGTACGTCAGACGGTTTTTGCTAAAACCATCAGCGGACAATCGTTGGATCTTAAAACACGGATGCTGCAACAAAACTATGTGGATGTGCTGATGGTCTCTACCAACAAATCGATGGAGAAACTAAATGCGAAGAAACTAGCAGGTATCGAGCAGCTGGTTGAAGCGACGCAACCTGACCTATGTTTACATCCACAACATGCATCCTCTTCAAAAGCTGGACTGCGGAATGTACATGTCACTGGTATGATCCGTACTTCGGATATGCTGACTTATAAACGCGCTGAATTATATGAGATTTACCAGTTGTTGAAACAAAAGCAGCGGACTGGTGATGCGACGACAAAATCGCATTACATGGATCTTTTATTGCGTATTGCAAATACCTTAGAATTAAACTAATATATTAACATCTACCAAAATGAATAAGTTTTTAATACCGTTGACCTTCATGTGTGTGCACGTTGCGCATGCGCAGGAATCCAGAGAATTGAAAGGAAAGGTTCTGGATGCGGTCACTTTAAAACCTGTCGTGGGGGCGACAGTTGTCGTTGAAAGTTTGGCAGTAGCAGAAGATATCGGTGTACCTAATCAGGTGCAGCAGTCGGCATTGGGTTCATTGACCGATGCGGCTGGTGAATTTCGCTTAAAAGTGCCTAGTAATTTAAAATATGTAACGATTAGCTATGTCGGGTACCAGCGTATTCAGGTGCCGGTATTTCAGGATCATAAGACAATCTTGCTTCAGCCAAGTGGTGAATCTTTAGATGAAGTGATCGTAACAGGTTATACGGATATCAAAAAACGTAAGAATACGACGGCTTACAATAAAATCAATGTCGCTGATATCAAACAAACCGGAGTTTCATCGATCGACGAAATGTTGGCTGGTCAGGTCGCAGGCTTGCAGCTGAGTAATTTTAATGGTGGACCTAACAGCGCGCCACAGATCCGTATCCGGGGTACGGTATCACTCAATGGCACACAAGACCCCTTATGGGTCATCGATGGCTTACCGATTGAAGGAGCTGAATTGCCCAAACGAATTGACAAAGACAATTTGAATAGCTTGAGTAATCTTCCGATTGCGGGTATCAATCCTGACGATATCGCCGATATTACGGTATTAAAGGATGCAGCGGCGACTTCCATCTATGGCGCGAGGGCGGCAAATGGAGTCATTGTGATTACCACAAAAAGGGGGAAATCTGGACCTGCAAAACTGCAGGTATCAGCAAATACTTTTGTGACGCAACGTCCGGATTTCGGTAAACTCAACCTGATGGATGCCAATGAAAAAGTGGACTTTGAACTCTTGATGGCCGACCGCACCGATTTAAATTATCGTGCGGATAAGGGGGCCGTTATGCGGATATTAAACAAAGCAAATGCATTGGATGCTTACCGTTCGGGTGGTTTGGCAGCCTTATCACCTGAAGTACAGCAGTCAATCAATCAATTGCGCACACAACAGACGGATTGGGGAAAAGAACTTTATCGTCAAGCTTTGAATCAGCAGTATTCAGCTTCAATTTCTGGTGGTAATGACGGGCATCGTTATTATTTGTCCAGCAGTTTTTACGATGAGAAGGGAGCAACAAAAGGAGCAGATCTTCGTCGTTATTCTTTGACATTAAATAATGACTTCAATATTAACGACAGATTCAAAGCTGGAATCAATCTATTAGGATCCGTTTCAAATAGGCAGAACCCAATCCAGGATGACGATGCCTTTACTAATCCTAGTAATTATATGCGTTTGGTTAATCCATACTTGACTGTACGTGATCAATCTGGTAAATACAATTATGATCCGGATATTGAAGGCTATGAAAAAGATACCTATATTCCTTTCAATGCTATAGAAGAAAGGGAGAATACCAAATATACGTTAACGAATAAGGCACTGAAAGCGATTGGTTACCTGGAATATACTATTATTCCACAATTGTCATTACGCTCCGAATTTGGTTTGCAGTTTGATGAAAACAGCACAGAAAAATTTGCCGATCAGGAAAGTTATAATACGCGCAAGTTGCGGGCTTCGACGCGGTATTACGATTCTGCAACTAAAACGTATAAATATTTCTTGCCTACAGGAGGTAAGATCGAAAATATCAATAATAGTATCTTCCAATATAATTGGAAAACTTACCTAAAATATAACAAAACTTGGAACGACAGACATGAGCTGGAATTGATGGGAGGAACAGAGCTGCGCCGTAGTACGAATAAAGCCGTATCAACGAAAGGTTTTGGCTACAATCCAGCGACTTTAACTACACAAAGTATTGTTTTTCCAAATAGTAATGATCAAACAAACGCCAAATTCCTTCAGTATAGTAAGGGATATATCGAGAACTCATATGCCTCTTTTTATGGAAATGCGACCTATACGTTTGATCGTAAATACAACGTCAATGGTAGTATTCGTTATGACGGCTCAAATATGTTCGGTGTAGATCCGCAATATCGTTTCTTACCAATCTGGTCTTTGTCCGGATCCTGGAACGTACTTGAGGAGGACTTCATCAAAGGAAAAACGGCGTTATCGGATCTCCGTTTACGTGCTTCCTACGGTATCCAGGGCAATGTCGATCGGAATACCTATCCATTTATCGTTGGAAGGTATGGAAATTCGACTTTAATTCCGGGTTATAATGAAGGAACAGTTACGGTTGAGATACCTGCAAATGATAAATTACGTTGGGAGCGTACGCAATCTTATAATGCTGGAGTTGATCTAGGTCTATGGAAGAATAGATTGAATATTACGGTTGACTATTACAACAGAAAAAGTACCGACCTAATAGCTTATAGTGCATTGCCTTTAGAAAACGGTTTCCAGAATGTGCAGGTCAATTGGGCCTCAGCACGAAACCAAGGTGTAGAACTGACCATATCAAGCCGTCAGATTCAAACAGATAAATTCTCCTGGTCAACGGACTTTAATATCGCACATAATGACAATAAGTTATTGAAGGTTATGAATGATCCGAAGGCTTATGCACCAGAGGCACAGGAAGGGCGCCCAATCAGTGGTCTATATGTGCTGGAAACGGCTGGACTGGATAAAGATGGTGTGATGCAATTTAGAAATCAAGATGGATCGGTTTCAAGCTTTGAAGAGTTTTATGGTTTATACGATCCTTGGGCTGATTTCTTGCCGGGTTATATGTCGCAAACCGACATGACAGCTGCAGAATACCGTTCTAAATTTAAATACAAGGGTAGTAAAGATCCGAAGCTTATCGGTGGTATGACCAACCGTTTCCGTTATGCTAACTTTGACTTGGCGATTTCAGCTGTCTTCAATCTGGAGCGTTGGGTAAGCCGTACACCGACTTATAATCCAGCGAAGGTCGACCGCGGACAGAATTATACAACAGATCTTTTGAATGTCCTACAAAAGGGTGGTAATATGCCTGCTTTGGGAAGTATAAGTTCTGAATTAAATGACCGCTGGATGGCCTATGCCTGGATGGAAAGCAACGACCCAATTAATTCGTTTAAACAATATGATATTTGGGCTAAGAAAATGAGTTATGTCCGTATCAATAGTGTACGTTTGGGATATACACTACCTCCTGCACTAAGCAAAAAAATTGGTGCAAGCAATTTACGCGTGAATGTAGAAGGACGTAATCTATTTGTTTTCGGAGCAAATTATGAAGGGTATTTTGATCCGGAGACTTATGGAAACTATTATGCGCAGCCGATCAGCAAATCTTTTGCTTTTGGTCTGTCAGCAAGTTTTTAATTCTTTTAACTGATTTATAACATGAAAAAAATAGTTTATTTTGGAATGATCATGGCAGCGAGTGCATTGGCATCCTGCAATAAATATTTAGATATACAACCGGTAGGAACGGTCATTCCTGCCTCGGAAAGTGATTTTAGAGGGTTAATGACAAGTAGTTATACTGGTTTTCCTGCGCATAAGTCTTATTTGTCCTTGCGTACAGATGAACTATTGTTGGATGAAAGTTCGACAGATGCGGCTAGAACCAAAGATATCTATCTTTGGAACGATCAAAACCCCGATCCTGCAACAATTGCTTATCCTTATTTGGCATTCTATAAAAGTATTTTTTATACGAATCAGATCATCAGTACGATCGATGACAAGTTGGCTAGTAATGGTACAGTAGACCAGATCAAGGGTGAAGCTTATCTCATGCGGTCTTACGCTCATTTTGAGTTGTTAAATCTTTACAGTGAGGTCTATTCGGCGAGTAATGCAGGGCTTCGGGGTGTTCCTTTATCGACAAAGATTGACCTGGAACAACGTTTTGTTCCCGCGACCATTGGAGAGTCTTATATGCAGATCCTAACTGACATGGAAAAAGGGACAGCGTTACTGACTGTCGATGATCAGGCAAAAGGTGTTAATTATCGCTTTAGCAAACGCGCTGCTTTTGCAATGGCCTCACGCGTTCATTTATACCGCGGTGAGTGGCAGGAAGCAATTGATGCCGCTAAAAAAGCTTTGGCTATAAATGACAAATTGGTTGATCTCAATGTTGCTGGAAGCCTACTTCCGAATGATTTTGAATCCGCAGAGATGATTATGGCTTTGGAAAAAGTATCTGTTCCTGGTGTACGTACAAGTTCCTTTATTTCACCGGCCTTATTAGACAGTTATTTAGCAGGCGATTTGAGAAAAGGTCGTTACTTCCAAAAAAGTGGGGGCGATTATGTATCCCTCAAAGGTGGAGACAACCGTTTTAACGTGAGTTTTAGAAATGCTGATCTTTATTTGACGATGGCCGAATGTTATGTTCGCCTGGGAAATACAGCAGAAGCATTAAAATATCTGTCTGCTTTAAAGAAAAACAGATTTACCGCAGATGCCTATGCCAAAGAAACGAAGGCCGACGCAGGTTTGTCAAAGGAGCAATTGCTAGATGCGGTTCTGCTGGAACGCAAGCGTGAACTGGCGCTAGAGGGATTACGCTGGTATGATCTAAAACGGACGACAAGACCGGCGATCACACACAGTAGTTTCGGTAGGACGGTAACCCTGCAGCAGAACGATCCACGTTATGTGATTCGCTATCCACAGGAGGCAATCAATAATAATCCCGATCTGTTAAAATAATCGATTTTTTTTATCCTATATATATTAATCCATTTTCTTTTTTTAGGAAATGGATTTTTTATTACATTCAACCCATGAGATGGAAAATACTGATTGTCGAAGACGAAGACTGGGCTTTTGTAGGCTTAAAGGAAATGTTGACTGCGCTCTATGGAGAAAGCGAACTGATCTTTACCAATGCAAAAGAGGTTCAGGAAGCGGTGATGACGATCAATAGAAATCAATTCGATCTGATTTTTATGGATATCCACCTGATGGATGGGCTGAGCTTTGAAATTTTTAAACAGGTATCGATCGATGTGCCACTGATTTTTACGACTGCTTACGAACAATATGCATTGGAGGCCTTCCAAAATAAGGGTTATGCCTATCTGTTAAAGCCTTTCGATAGCGACGAGTTGGCGGAGATCATGAAACGTATCGAACCGCTACTACCCAACGTAGAACCTCGGCTCAAACAGCGCTTCCTAGTGAAATATGGTAATTTTTTAAAGTCGCTGGCCATTGCTGATATTGCCTATTTTATGGCAGAAGACAAAGAGCTGTATGCCGTAGAAAAAGGATCGGGAATTGCATATATTATTGAAGATACCATCACACATCTCGTTTCACAGGTGGATCCAACAGTTTTCTTTCAGATCAATCGGAAATTCCTTGTTCGGATAGATGCCATCCAGTCCATGTTAAAGATTAGTCGAAATCGAATCAAGTTAGAGCTAATGCCTTCAACCCCAGAAGGAATTGTCGTCATTGTTAGTGAGGAACGGTCCCCGAAGTTTCAAAAATGGCTTGATCAATAATGGTGAATTAGCTAACGAAAAAATATTTTTCTAGACATATTTATAAATTAAATAGCTGAATATTAGTGTTTTTTGTTTTTAGTTCTTAAAATCTAGTAATTCAATGGGTATCGGCTCCATTAATGCCTCCAGTGCACCTTTGATCGTGTTGGATGGTAGTCCCTATGCAGGAGATATTAACTCCATCAATCCGAATGACATTCAGTCCATCTCTGTTTTAAAAGATGCAGCATCAAGTGCACTTTATGGTTCCAGAGGGGCAAATGGGGTGATTATCATTACCACAAAGTCGGGAGTGACTTCCGACAACACCAAGATTAATCTCAATTTTACACAAGGCTATTCAACACGTGCAGTTCGTGACTATGATCAGGTGTCGACCGATGAATATTTTCAACTCTATTGGGAAGCTTTAAGAAATAAAAACCTATCAAATGGCCTTACGGCAGAGCAAGCGGCGTCCAATGCAAGTAAGACCGTATTGACAGATTTAAATATTAATCCTTACGGCAGTCAATACCCACAGCCGGTCGGCGTAGATGGTAAATTGGTTGCTGGAGCAAAAACGCTTTGGAATGATCCATGGACCGACGTATTGCAACGTACTGGGGTGCGTACACAGGCAGACCTCGGATTTAGCGGTGGTAGTGCAAAGAGTACCTACTACATTTCAGGAGGTTATCTCAATGATCAAGGAATTGCAATTGAATCGGGCTTTAAACGCTATAATCTGCGTGCAAATATTGACAGTAAGGTCAAGTCTTGGTTAAATGTAGGCCTGAATATAGGTGGTAGCAGTACACAACAAAAGTATCCGCAGTCTTAAGACAGTAATACGGCTAATATTATAAATTTTACGAGACTGGTCCCGTCTTTTTATCCGTACTATGAGCGGAATGCGGATGGCTCATATGTCCTTGATGGAGCCGGAAACAAGATTTACGATTTTGGAGAATATCGTCCAAGTGGTGCGACTCCACGTAATAATCTGGCAGCATCTCTTCCTTTGGATCGAAATGATATCCGCCGCGAAAATCTATCTGCACGAACCTATCTGGAAGTGTTGTTTTCTAAAAACTTAAAGTTTAAGTCGACTTATAGTCTTGATTATCTCAATGGAAATACGCACGACTACACTAATCCATTGTTGGGCGATGGTGTGAACACCGGGGGGTATGTGTATCGTTCAAACGTACGTACGGTCGCACAGACCTGGAATAATTTGCTGACCTATGAAAAGCAGTTTGGTTTGCATTCCCTCAATGTATTGGCCGGACAGGAATACTATGATTTTAACAGCAGTAATATAAATGGTAGCAGACAACAGTTTGTACTTCCTTATTTTGACGAACCTGCTGCTGCATCTCAACTTAATAATTTTACAGGATCCAGTGTTGATTATAGGTTACTGAGCTTTTTGGGAAGAGCGGAGTATAACTATGATAACAAATACTATTTTTCAACTTCCTTACGGACAGATGGATCATCTCGGTTTTCGCCGGATAAACGTTGGGGTACATTCTGGTCTGTGGGCGGCTCATGGAAACTGAAGCAGGAGGATTTTCTGAAGGATAATACAACGGTTAATCAGTTAACCGTCAGAGCGAGTTATGGTGGACAAGGAAACGATAATCTGGGAACCTATTATGCTTATAAAGGACTTTATACCATTGCAAATAGTTTGGGTAAAGGCGGGACGTATACCGGCAGGCTGGCTACGCCGGATCTAAAATGGGAGTCGAACCTTAATTTGAATGTGGGGGTTGACGTATCCGCTTTTGAGAACCGGGTGTCGTTAAGCGTGGAGTACTTTAACCGTCGAAGTAAAGATTTGCTATTTACAATGCCGATGGCTTATTCAACAGGATATACAGGCTATGATGCAAATATAGGAGCGCTGAAAAATACAGGTGTTGACGTGGATATTCGTACTGTCCCGGTTCGAAATGAAAATTTTAAATGGAATTTAGACGTCAATCTTTCGCATTACAAAAACAAGATTACAGCTTTGCCAAAAGACAATAAACCGATCATCACGGGTAATAAACTCCTGCGTGTAGGTGGAAGTATCTATGATTTTTATCTGCCGGAATGGGCTGGAGTAAATCCAGATAACGGTCTGCCGCAATGGTATACTGCTGATAAGGACGGTAATAAAACAGGTGAAAAAACTTCGGAATACAGTAAGGCCGGTAATTTTATTGCCGGAACTTCATTGCCAGATCTTGTCGGCGGGATTCAAAACAGTTTCACCTACAAAAATTTTGATTTGTCTGCTTTATTGAGTTTTAGTTTGGGTGGACAGATATTAGATAACGATTATATTCAGCTTATGCATAGCGGTAATAATCCAGGACGCGCTTGGTCAAAGGAGATCCTCGAGCGCTGGACGCCTGAGCATACGCAGACCGATGTGCCTAAATTGACAACTGATAACTTGAATTGGACTTCTTCGTCCACACGCTTTCTTTACAGTGGCACTTATGCACGCCTTAAAAATGTAAGTTTAGGTTATCGATTACCTTCGGATTTATTGAAGCGGATAGGTGTAGAAAAACTTCGCGTCTTTGCAACAGCCGAAAATCTATTGACATTTTATGGTCATCAAGGAATGGATCCAGAACAGACGGTGAATGGGGCGACCTATTTTCGCTATCCGGCAATGCGAACAATCTCTGGTGGTATTCAGCTTGTTTTTTAATGCCTTATTGTTAATCTGAGAATTTAAATGAAAATCATGAAACTAAAAATTGTATATATCATATTGGCGCTCTCCCTAGTAAATGCATCATGTAAGGATGCGCTTGAGCTGGATCCGACGACCGCAGTGCCTGAAGGTGAAGTTTTTAAAAACACCGACAATGTTGCTACGGTGATCAACGGTACCTGGAAGTATTTAAATGATACCTATTTTACCTATGCTAATCCGGGATATACAGCGGTGATGCGTACTAGTGATGCGATGGGAAGTGATGTGGCGGTGACCACCAAATATGGCTATCGTGATGCTTATGCCTTTACCGAATTGACAAATAATCGATCAAATCGTGTCAATTCTTTTTGGATTATGTTGTATAAGGTGATCGATAACATGAACAATGTCATTGCAAAGGTAGATGGGGCCGAAGGCTCTACTGAAACTAAAAATGTGTTAAAGGGAAGAGCTAAAGCATTACGTGCATTTTCCTACTTAAATCTGGCCACATTTTATCAGTTTAGTTACCTCAAGGACAAAAATGCGAAATCTGTTCCGATTTATACCGAACCCAGTACACTATCGACTGAAGGAAAATCAAGGTCAACACAGGCAGAAGTGTATGAACTTATCTTGAAAGATCTCAAAGACAGTGAAAGCTTGTTGGCTTCTGCTGGTCGAGCGGATAAATACGAAATCAATGCAGAGGTTGTTTATGGTTTGCTCGCTCGGACTTATCTGCAGGTTGGCGAATGGAAACTGGCCGCAGCGTATGCTGAAAAAGCAGCTCAGAAGTATAATTTAATGACTCCGTCAGATTATCAGGCGGGTTTTAATGATCTTGGAAATAGCGAGTGGATTTGGGGGCATCAGCAGACTAACGAGCAAAATGTGGCAAGTTATACATTTCATTATTTGGATGTTTCGTCAGCTGGATCTTATTACTATAGTTTTATGGCCGATCCTTATTTTAAAGATTTATTCGATACCAGTGATGTGCGTTACGCTTTATTTGAATGGGATAATTTACCCGGTCGGGAGGGCTTTCTACGGTATAAGAAGTTTAAGTTTAAATCGAATTTGATCGGTGACATTGTGTATATGCGTGCTTCGGAAATGGTTTTGATCGCTGCCGAGGGGTACGCACGGGCTGGTGAAAAAGATAAAGCAGTAGCAGCCTTGAATAAGCTGCGTGCAGCGAGGAATGCAAAGCTGTTTTCAGGAAATGATACGGATCAATTAATTGCAGCGATCCTGATTGAAAGACGAAAAGAGCTTTGGGGGGAAGGATTTGCCCTGTCGGATATTCTTCGGACACAAGGAAAGGTTGCACGAAAATCTTATGTTGATGCAGACGGCAAGCCTATTCAAGTCCAAATTGTGGGTGCAGATGGCAAACCGAAGCTAGTGAACGGGCAGGGGCACCGGGTTATTAAGTTTCCTAATGGATCTAATTTTGTGGAAAATAGCCCTTATTATTTGTTTGCTATCCCATACGAAGAGACTGTGCGGAACCCGAATCTGTAAAGTTAGTTGTTGGTTTATTATTGAAGAAATCCGGTGTACCCTGTGCATCGGATTTTCTTTTTTCCCGCTCGCCCTTCTTCTTAGGCTGTATATTGTGGTTCCTTATGTTGAAGAATGCTTCCTTTTTTTAGTGTCGCCCTGTTGGCCCTGCTGCGCGTTGGGCTCTTCTCGATTTAAAGGTTGTCATCTTTTTTCTCTTGTATGTTGTTTTTTCAGCTGGCTTATCGTGTTCCTGTAAATTTGGACAAGAGATTGCGTCGGTAAATAGGGCGAGGGTTAGTTTTCCACATTATGTTAATAACGCTGTTGAAAACCTGTTTAAAAGAAAAATACAGTTATTAACAGTACTTATTAACATTATGTTGATAACCTTTCTTTTTCTTCTTTTTGCTTTTGTTCATCCAGATGATGTATCCGGTGATGGGCAAGGAAGCACAAAAGAGACTGGCAAGGCAAGCGATAATTTTTGTTGTGAGTCCACCGATGGCACCGGTATGAATATCATAGTTAAGTGCACCGAGCTTATCCCCATACTGCAATTCGTTGCTGGATTTGACTGCTGTAAGACTGTTTTCTTCTTTATTATAATAAAGCCAGTCAAATACACCACTTCGTTTTTCATGATGTCTCACCTGTATATCCATTGCTGTTTCGGTCTCTTTTTTAGTCGGATCGACATCATTTCAGCATCCGGATAATTTGTCAAGGCATACCGCAGCGCATTGTCCTGAAATTTCTTTTCCACAGCGGGCAAGGGTATAGGGGAGCTACGTGTGGAAGAAGCTGTTGGCGACTGCAATAAATTGAATGTTGCGCTATAGGTCTTTTTAAAATCCGGAAAAGCAAAAGCGAGTCCCGTAATGGCAAAAATCAATCCGATAAATAAACTGTAAAATCCGATGACATTGTGGAGGTCGTGGTTCAGTCGCTTCCATTTGACTTTGGTATCTAACCAAAAACTGCGCTTGAGATTCTTGCCCTTCCATTTTTTTGGCCACCAAAGAACAATACCACTAAGTAAGATAAGGACAAAAATGACCGTTGACCAGGCGACGATAGGGTGGCCATATTGCTTGCCCAAGAGGAGGTTTAGGTGAAGCTGAAGCAATAACTGAAAGAACTCTGTTTTTGAATTCTCTACTTGCTGTACCTGGCCAGTATATGGATTGATGAAAACTCGTTTGTAATAGCGGTAATAATTCCAATGGCCAAATGCTTTTTCGTCCGTTTTTATGGCACGAAATACCCAGGTACGATTCTTCGAAGGATAGAGATCAACCCGCGTGATTTTTTGATTTTTTTTGAGGCTTTTCTGTGAGCTGTCAAGAAGTGTGCTTAATGGTAGTGGAGTTTTTGAGTGGATGGTTGTATCGGAGATAAAATATTTTTCAGGATAAGCCCAGAGCTTGAGCTCATCCTGAAAGGTGTATATGCTGCCCGTCAGGCTTAGGATGAATACCACAACTCCGGTGATGATTCCGAGCCATTTATGCAACCAAAGAATGACGGTCTTAAACATATTAAAATTTATAATTGATGTTAAATGAGGCCAACATACCTTGTCCTTTGACGTATTCTTCATTTAAGGCACGATATTGACTGACAACAGGGTAATAGTTTTTATTGAATAAGTTTTCTACACCCATACCGATAGACCATTGTTTGTTTACTTGGTAATTTCCATTTAAGTTAAATAGGTCAACAGTTTTAACGGGGCCTTCACTGTTTTTGTAGACGCCTTTATCGTTTGGAAGAAAGCGATCCCGGGACCCGGTATGTACCCAAAAAAGCTGAAAGGTTAAGGGTTTGATTGGCGTGTAATAGATGTATCCCGTTGCTTTGTCTGGCGAGATCCGTGAACCATTGAGGTAGGATTTTGATCCATCGTCCTTTTTTGACTTTCCTTCCACATAGGCATAGGTTCCACCGATGGTCAATTGAGGCGAAATATGAGCGCTTAATGCAATTTCGTAACCATACACATCTTCTGGAAGACGTTGTGGCATCAGGTAACCGCCAATGTCCACCAGTTCAACACCCATTTTTGAAGTACTGTAGTAATAAGATGCTGATAGCTGGAAAATGCTGTAATTGCTTGAGAATCCGATTTCGTAATTATTGGTGATAATAGGATCAGTTTTTAGGCTATCTAAATCATTATCTGTTGCCCGACGTACAATACGGCCAAGTTCATTGATCGCGAAACCTTGAGAGAAACTCACGAAGGGATTAAAGATCGCGAATTTGTTGTAACGCAAACCTGCATTGAAGGTCGCTCCTTTGTAGGGGATATTGCCTCCTTTTACAGCAATACTTCCTTCGTTGTTGGGACCTGTAGCGATGGTATTGAAATCCTTTATTTTGACTGTTGCATTTTCATAACGTACACCGCCTTTAAAGATTAAGTTTTCTAGGAAATCAATTTTTACCTGGGCGTATGGAGCAACGTTTAACATATTCATATAGGGAATATAGACCCTGCCATCGGTCAGATTTTGATCCGTAACATCATTTAATAAATCCACACCATAGGTGATATCCGCATTGGAACCCAATACCTGGAAAGGTGTGTTTAGGTTAACGCGTAGGCCTTTTTTCTCCGAGTTGATCTGTGTTTGTCCCGGACCGTACCATGCAGAGGCTTTCTCAACATAACGGTTCATGGATCGAAATGTATTGTAGTATGCAGAAGCAGTTAAGGATGTCGAAGCGAATAGATTACTTTTAGTATAGGTCAACATGGCATTGTGGTTATACGGAGTTCCGGCAGGTTTACCTGGATCATCGCCTTTTACGCCTATCGTTGGCGTTTGACCATATACACCTGTTTGGCTGATGTATCTGTTGTGTTGGTTACTTCTGTAGAAGTTGTACACTGCTGTAATATTGGAACTACTATCGATACGGTATCCGGCCTTTAAAAATGCATTGTATTGATAGGTGTTCGAAAGACCGTCTGTCTGACCAAGGGGAACTCCGTCGCCATCGCGCTGCAAGCCAACGTAATCGGCCGAACCGCTAACGGTATAATTCCATCTGTTTTTTTGTCCGTACAAGGTTTGTCCTATGCGATATCCCATGGTGCCGGCGCTGTGTACGGGATTGAATGTTGTTCGTAGACTGGTAATTCATTGGATAGCTGCAGCGTCTTTGGAGGGATTGCGTGTAATGTAATTGATAATCCCGCCTGCCGATCCATTTCCATAGATGGATGTGGCACCTTTGATAACCTCCACGCGCTCGATGACACTCGGGTCAATGGTCCGGAGATCACGTTGTCCATTCATCAAAGGTGTAGATTGCGGAATTCCATCGATCAACACCAGTACAGATCGCCCACGCAGTGTTTGTCCAGAATTGGTCGCTTTGTTGGTTGAGGTTCCCAAGCCCGGGATGGTATTACCCAAAATTGTGGAAAGATTGGTGCTTATCTGACTTTGAGCTTCGATTTCTTTTGTGGTTAAAATAGAAACTGAAGAAGGAACAGTTGAAATGTTTTCCGCTTTACGTCCAGCTGTTACGATAATTTCATCTAAAAGTTGAGTAGAATTGAGCTGAAATAACAGGGGCTGTTGAACGGTATCTAAATTAACCATTTTTTCAACCGTTGAAAAGCCTGTATAAGACACACGCAATTGAATGGGATTATTCAACGGTCTTTTGGCAAAAATGAATTGTCCAAGTTGATTAGAATAGCCGACGTTTTTTCCGTCAACTTTGATATTCGCTTGACTTAATGGTTTATTGTCACTGTCCTTGACAATTAGGGATAATTCTTGTGCATTGAGTTGAGCGCTTAAAAGCAAAAGTATTCCACTGCTGAACATTGTATAGCATGTTCTATTTTTCATGGTAATTTATTTAGATTAAATATAAATTAATGTGCAAATATAGTTTATTTTATCATTGTGCCGACAGCTATACGTTATTTTTTTGATTTTTATAGATGTTAGGTCGTGATTTTCAAGTTCATTTTGTCGCACTTGATGCATATGAATTGGTAAGCAAATGTTTACGGGCAGGGGTTTACACGAATTGAATGCTTTATTAAAGATTTATTGATCTTGGATGATTAATTTAGCATACTGTTTTTTGTGTGTCGCAGGCTTAGAGATTTTAACGTAATTATAAATTCATGAGAAGAACATTTTTTGCTTTTTTTCTTTTTGTTTCGTCGTACTCAATCGTCGTCGGACAAAAAATCCACTCACTCGCGTTTGCTTCTCCACAGGCGATGCGAGATTATTTTACCTATGCTAGCGACAAAAAAATTGTCAGTGGTCATCGGGGAACGATTGAGGCTGGGCTTCCAGAAAATTCGATTGCGGCATTTGAGGCCGTGCTGCAAAAAACAACGGCTATTTTTGAAATCGATCCGCGTTATACCAAGGATAGTGTTGCTATTTTGATGCATGATGCGACATTGGATCGAACCACAAATGGAAAAGGAAAAATAGCAGACTATACCTGGGATGAATTGCGTAAACTGAAGCTAAAGGATCAGGCTGGAAATGTGACCAACTATGGTATTAACACACTTGATGAAGTTATTAAATGGGCAAAGGGTAAAACTATCCTCAACTTAGATAAAAAAGACTTACCATTGGCGGCTACAGCAGCAATACTAAAAAAATACAATGCCTACAGTTGGGTGTGGGTTACGGTACATAATACTGAACAGGCAGCGTTTTATTTGGCGCAGAATCCAGAACAGTATATGTCCATGCATATCAAAGATCAAGCTGCATTGGAGAAGTTTAAATCCGCTGGATTACCCTACGACCGTATGATTGTCTATATCGGGCCAGAACTAAAGGATTCCAATCAGGCGATGTATCAATTTTTCAACAGAAAGGGTGTGATGTGCATGATTTCAGCAGCACCTACCTACGATAAATTGAAGACAAAGGCAGAACGTGCCGAGAAGTATAAGGCCATATTTGCGGAAGGAGCCTCCATTCTTGAGTCTGATCTTCCTATGGAAGTTGGCGAAGTAATCGATTCGTTTTGACGAATTATTATCAATCCAAATCGATATTGTCATCTAAAAATTTAAGATACTTAGGTGATTCATCGTCGAAAATGTCTCTTCCTTCCATCATATAGGCGCGGAGAAGATATTCCTGGGCAGACTCGCTATTATTGTCTTCCAAATAGCACTGTCCTAAGCGCAGCATGATAAAAGGGTTTTCATAGGCATTTTCGATAATGTTCTGTTTTGCCTTTTCAAAATGGGAGAGTGCATTGCGAAAATCGTCCATTAAGAAAAAGGCATCTCCAATGGAAGCTTCGAGCCAGAGGCTTTCCGCATGAACATTTTGCGGACTAGGGACTAGATCAAGCGCTTCGGTCCACACCCGAATAGCTTCCTGATAGTTGCCTTCATCACATTGGATGTTTCCTTCCTCGCTAAGTTGGTCTATTCTGTCTAATGTTTGATCGTCCATAGCATTTTATTCTTTAGAGTGCTATACGAAGATAAGAAATCTACAGAAAAAAAGCGGAAAAATTAACTTCTTCCGCGTTTTTGAAATTGTTTTAATCTACATTTATTCTACATCAAACCACAATTTAGTGAGTAATGTATTGCTGCCCTGACGTGCGATAGCTTCCTGATAGCTCGTTCCGTTGAGTGATTGTTCGGTTCCCGGGTAGAGAAAACGCAAAGGAATTTTGCCATTTAAAGCACCAGCTTTCGCTGGTGTTAATTGCGGATAATCTAACCTACGCCATTCTGCAAAGGCTTCTAAGCCCTGTCCATACAAGGCAATCCATTTTTGTTCGCCAATGGATTTTTTGTAGCTATTGGAATCGAACTTAATGGCTGCCTGGCTGAGATAGCTAACGATTTGATCATTGCCAACGTTGTATTGCTCCAAAGAAGCACGGATTGCCTTCTGATAGTAGTCTGCTGCGTCACCTGTAATAAATCCTCTGCTGACTGCTTCTGACAAACCAAAAAGTGTTTCCGAAAAGCTTAAGATTACTGCTGGAGCATGTGGGTCTCTAAAATAGATACCAGGTCTTGAAGTACGGGCGAATCCTAAGTTACTGGCGTCGCTTGCCGTTAAACCATTTGGTACGCCGATATATTTTTCTGGCGTTGAGGTAGTGGTTGTATCGGCATAAATACCTAAGCGCGGATCGTTAAGTGAACGCAATTTGTCGACAATTGTCTTACTGACTCTATAGTCTTCCCGTGCTTCAAACGATGCACTGACCGGATTACGATAGGGAGCGTCGCGATAGATGAGCTGTGCATTGTCTGCATTTGAAGTCAAATAGCCACTTCCTTCTGCAGCGATCTCCTGTAATGTTGTTTTGGAGAGGCTTGGTAATCGGTCTGCGATACGTAAAGCAATACGTAGACGGAGGGCATTTGTAAAACGCTTCCATTGTGCGATCTTACCGTTATAAATAATGTCTCCTTCAATATTTTTTCCACTCGGATTTAATAAAGCCTGAGCACTTTTCAGATCGTTTAATAAGCCTGTGTATACTTTTTCTTGCGTATCGTAATGTGGTGTAAGATAAACGTCAATATTTCCCGCTTCTGTGTAAGGTATTTCACCATAAGCGTCCGTAAGTAGCGAGAATACCCAAGATTGTAGGACGATTGCCACCCCCTTATAGTTGTCATTTCCTGTGCTTGCCGCCAGTTTTTGAATGATTTTCAATTGGCTAATGCTTTTCGAGTACCAGGTAGACCAACCCTCGTTAAAATCATTATTTGTAAAGATGTAACGATCGGGATCAGTATACTGTATTCTCGCCCAATGTTGAACAAATAACAAGCTAGACGCGAGGTTGTTACTTATACCCCAGTAGCTATCTGTTGTCGTTTTAATCGTACTGGTCAGCAGGTAGGCCGGCTGAGGAGTTTCTGCTTCATTCTGATTTTGGTTTACTTTTGTCAACTCGTCTTTACAGGACGCCGTTAGGCCCAGTAAGAGAAAAAGTCCTGCTATATGTTTGTTATTTATTTTCATTTTCTATCGTTATTTGTTTATCAATTAGCTGTTATCAACGGTACTAGTACCTTATTTGCTTTGTTAATTGCCAGTTACTTGTATAAATCCGTAAGTTTTGTTCTATTTTTAATCCGATTGTTTCATTTTCTTAAAACTTCAGGTTCAAATTGAAACCAAAGCTTCTGGTTGTCGGCAATTGCAAACTTTCCAAACCTTGGGCATTTCCTGTATTAAAAGCTGTTTCCGGATCAATGTTGGGCGCATTTTTATGAATAATCCACAAATTACGACCTACTAAAGAGAAAGATGCTCCCTGAAAACCAATTTTGGAAATCCAGCGATTGGGTAATTGGTAACCTAGTTTTACCTCGCGCAACTTGACATAGGAAGCATCGAATACATTTGCTTCATTGGTTCTAAATAACGTTTTATAATATTGTTGTGCCGAAACAACTTTCGTGTTTTCCGAACCATCTGCATTAACGCCATCTGCAATAATACCGTCATCATAGGTAATACCGTTGACAGTATAACTCAAGCCGCCATGTTCAGCATCTCTTCCTGGAAGCGTGGAGGCTAATACTCCTGTTCCTGTACCGGTAGCATTCGTGCCAGAATACAGCTTTCCACCATGTTTGATGTCGATCAAAAAGCTTAGATCAAAGTCTTTGTAACGGAATTGATTGGTAATGCCACCTAACCAGTTGGGTGTAAATTTTCCAAAATAATGGTTGACAGGGTCGGTAGCAGGTGTCCCATCTGCATTTACAATAATACGTCCGGCGTCATTTCGTAAAAAGCCGGTTCCGTAGAGAGTTCCGTAGGGTTTCCCGACTGCAGCCAGGACCTGTACTGTTCCCGAAGAACCGATCGTATAGCTTTTTAATAATCCGGCATCATCTAATTCTACGACTTTACTTTTATTCGTCGCAAAGTTTACATTGATGTCCCATTGAAAATCCTGTTTTTTTAACGGGGTAACACCGAGTTGAATTTCCAACCCTTTATTATTGATTTTTCCGGCGTTGACAAGTTGTTTTTTGTAACCTGTTGAAGGGCTAACATCAACGCTTAGGATTTGATTGATACTATTGATATCATATAAACTTAGATCCAAACGTACCCGACTTTTGAAGAAGGCCAACTCGGTACCTAATTCCGTCGAGGTTGTTGTTTCAGGTTTTAGATCTGGATTTTTCTTGATGTCATTGACTGATAATTGCGGGCTATTTCCGTAAGGCGCACTAAAAAGATAAGAATCTATTAAATTAAATGGATCGGTGTCTTTACCTACTTTAGACCATCCGCCACGTAATTTCCAAAAAGAGAGTATATTGCTTTGAATAGCAAGAGCATCTGTCAATACGATACTTGCGTTTGCTGATGGGTAGAAATAAGATAGGTTATCAACGGGTAAAGTTGAAGACCAATCATTTCGTGCCGTCAGATTCAAAAAAGCATAATTCTTATAGCCTAATTGTGCGGAAGAAAAAATGCTGTAAGCTTTCAAGGGACTATACTCACCTGTTGAGATCAACGCATCTCTCGAGTTTGCCAGCGTGTATACGTCAGGTACTGCCAAACGCGGTGCCTTTTGGTTATTCCGTTGTCGGGACTGGCTTCGTATATTTCCACCCCCTAGGATGTCCAATGTGAAGTCATTGGAAAGGGGACGGTTATAATTTAAAGTAAACTCCGTATTATTTTCATTTACGGTGTAAGCATCCTCTTCGTAAGAGCCATAGGGCGTACCATTCGTGCCATATGCGATTCTAATTTTACGCCGATCCGTATAATAATCGTTACCTGTACGGAAGTTTGCCGTCAAATGCTTATTGATTTTATAGTTCAAACCAATATTGCCAAAAATGCGGTCGCGCTGCTGCTGAACCGTATTCTCTTCCGCAATGAAATAAGGGTTGCTATAATAACTATTGTTCCAATTGACTAGATTGCCGTTAGCATCCCGATAATTTTTTAGACGCGAAACATCCACTTGCCTTCCAAACCACGTAAATTGTAACATGTAACCATTTGAACGGAAACCGCCAACACCTGGTAAATTACCAGAATTCGTGCGTACATAGTTTGCGTTGGCCGTAAGGGTTAGATCTTCTGTGATTTTATAACGTGTATTAATATTGAAATTGTTTTTTTCAATGGAAGAATTTGGAACAATCCCCGTTTGATTGCTATTATTATACGAGAAACGGTAATCAATTTTGTCAGTTGCATCGGCAATTGAAATACCATTGTTTAAGGTTCTTCCCGTTCCAAAGAAACTCCTGACGTTATCTGGATGTGCTACAAATGGCACGGCTTCACCATTGGAATAAAACTGAGGAATCAGTCTGCCGTCCATCTTTGGCCCCCAGCTTTCGTCCACACCATCATTTATCCCACCACCCTTGCCATCTACATAGCTAAATTTTCCATCGGCACCTTGTCCGAAAACATTTTGATAATCGGGTAAAACGGCAAGTCGTTCGATTGTATTATTTGAATTGATGTTTATTCCTAGTCCTTTGCGTTTTTTTCCGGATTTTGTTGTAATCAAAATTACACCTGCGGCGGCCCTTGAACCATATAATGCAGCGGCATTAGGTCCTTTTAGTACACTGATCGATTCAATATCTTCACTGTTGATGTCTGAGATTGCATTAGCATAATCCCGATTACCGCTCGTACCCAACTGGGAATTATCAACGGGGGTTCCGTCGATCACAAATAATGGCTGATTATTTCCCGCAATTGATGTTTCTCCGCGGATAATAATCCTGGAGGACCCCATATTACCTTGGCTATTTGTTACCTGAACGCCAGCAACCTTTCCCGCAAGTGAATTGACTAAATTACTTTCTTTAGCTTCCGAAAGATCCTTTCCTTTCAGCTCCTGAATAGAATATCCCAATGTCTTTTTTTCCTTCGAGATATTTAATGCCGTCACAACGACTTCGTCGAGTTGTGAAGTCGTTGGCAGAAGTTGAACAGTCGTGAAACCTGTAGGATTGGTTTGAACAGTCCTAGTTTCAAAGCCAATGTATTGAATGCTGATGTTGAGTGAGCTTCCGGTCGAAGGGAACTCAAATAATCCATTTGCATCTGTTTGAACCTGCTTTTTACTGCTTGTTTCGGTAACTGTAGCCCCTTGGATAGGATTGTTGTTGTTGTCGACTACCTTTCCTTTTATAGTGGTTTGTGCGTATAGCGCGCCAGTACTAAGACAAAGCGCGGCCATTACGACAAAATTTATGTTATTTTTTGCCATATTAATTATAATTGTGAGTTTATTGTTTGAGTTGGGTTATAGGAGATATTTGAAATTTACCTGTAAAAACATCCCCTTAGGACATTCGTTTTTCAAGGATATTATCTGTATGCTGTTTCATGTGTTAAAAAATGTTAATGCAAATATATAAAATCTACCTGATAACTATACTTTGTTTTTTTGTTTTTTGTAATTTTTGAGTCAGAATGATGAGATGTAGTCGTTAAAGGAGCGGGGAGGCTAATTAATCAAGTTCGTTTTCTTTCCGGAATACCTTCATATGTTCTATGCAATATGTTGCCTATCAGAATATTGATTGGCGGATACGAATCATAAACGGCGACGCACGAATTGTAAATCTTTGTATTCTTAAATAGGAAAGGGCAACATTCTTGTTCAGCCATTCCATGTAATAAAACGTATAACGCAATGATTATTTTTGGCACAAGAACAAAGGTATTAGCTAACAGATCGCAATCGGCGATTGGCAACTGTGCATATTGTGGTACTGCTCAGTCTCTTTTTGCATACAGACAAGTGAAGTACATTCATATTTTTTGGATACCCCTATTTCCATATGCCTCGGAGATTATTACCATGTGTACCCATTGCAAAAAGCTAAGTTATCAACGTGAAATCGACCCACAAACACTTCAGTCCATATCATCGGGAACTATCCGTAAAACACCTATTGGATATTTTGCGGGCTTAGTTCTGATTGGACTTTTTGTATCCGCTATTGTTATAGCAGGAATTTCCGGTGCAAAAAAGAAGGAAAAATACCTGAAAGATCCAAAGGTTGGCGATGTGTATGAGGTTTCTTATACAAAAGATGGAAAAACCATGCGTACGCTTTTTCGCATCGCCAATTTAACGAAAGACTCTGTTACCTTTGACCTAAACGATTATGAAGCGGATAGCCGAAAGGGCCTACGCAAATTGCGCGAGCAACATGCAGATAGCTATTCTGAAAAGCAACGTTTATCACGAGCTGAACTTGAAGAAATGAAAAGTAAGATATCGAATATTGAAAGATTGTAATGATTATTTTTATCGTTGTTATGAACAAGCTTCAGCTCTTTACCTGATCTATTTCTTTGTTTTGACAATATTAAACTTGTGAATATAACCTACCATAAAATATTGTTTTAATGTTAGTGAATTTCCAAAATACGTCCTGTTGCCCTGACTGCCCCAATAATTTTGGGTATTCTGATTCAATATGTCAAAGCCAGTCAATTTTAGCTGTGAATTGTTTTTCAATGTGTAATAGACTGAAGCATTTAAGATATGGTAGTTTTTTCTTCCACTCAATCCGCTGGCCCGGTTATCTAGCGAGTAGGTAGATTCCAATGAAAACCCGTGGATCGGATTAATATTCATTCCTGCGCCTATTTTATGTGTAGAATAGGTTGATTCAATAAAGTCGGGTTTATCTTTTACCGAATTTATGTTTTTGTTCCAAGAATAAGTGTACTGTGGTGATATCGTCACCATGTTTTTCCAAGTCGCGGAAAATTGTTGGCTGGCATTAATCCCTATATTGGTCCCTTTATTATCAACATCATTGATGGAACTATAATTTTCATAGGTGTAGATATTGTTGTTTTGCGATAGATAGAATGACCAATTTTTATTAGCATTTAGGTTGTATCTCAGGTAAGTATAGGCACTATAGTTATATTTTGATCCAGCAAGAAACATCTGGGTGGTCATTTGTCCTGTATTGTTGTTTCGCCAGCTACGGCTCCCGATGCTGTTATTGACATAATTGATATTCCCATTGACATTAAACTGCAATTTCGAGGTATACTTATAGTAGGATATACTAACATTCTGTTTTTCGATATTGTTGAATATAAAAGATGTCTTTCGCGTATACAATGGATTTAGATCCATGACGAGCTGTTGAATTCCGTAGAGTTCGGGAGACTCGAGATCTTTGTACCAGCCGAGGTTTAGATCTTTATAACGGATGTTAATATTGGGAAGCCAGTAGCCTAAAGATGATTTCTCGACCGAATTGATTTTAAGTAAATCAAAATGATTTGCCTTTACTTGATAGGCTGTTCCAAATTTTACGTTGAAATCTTTGGTTGGTCTCCAGTAAAATATAATCCCCGTAATATAATCCTGGTATTTGTAACGGTAACTATTTTCATAGGGAGCGGCATGTACTTCTCCAGTACTGTCGCGGTTGATGTACACACTCTCCTGTGGTCCCTGCCGGTTGGTGACATAGGTAAAATAATAATCAAAGTTGAGTTTTTTAATAGTTTTATTGTAATAGGCAGCACTAAAATAGAGATTGTTGGAATTATTTTGTGTTAGGTTTTTATGCCATAGACTAGTTTGAGGATTCGCTGTATCGTAAATATTGGTAAGCTGGAAAGAGCTGTCGGTCTTTTCATTGGTATTGATGGAAACCGTATTTCTAAACGATACAATATGATTTTTATGGAGTTGTTTTTCGATATAGAAACCATGTGAATAGTTTAGTGTATTTTCATTATTTCCTCCTGTACCTGTTGCGTCATTTAGTTTTTTGAGATCCGTATAGGAGCGGTTCCTTCCTAAGGTTGAGCTGTTTTTTGTATTGATACCCAAACTCGGTGTAAATTCAAAGTAGGCTGTGGTGTCCATGCGATGACGGAGCAGGGTTTTGATATTATGCCCTACAGATCTCTCCTGTTGTTGGTAATTGGATTCTGAATATTGTTTTTCCTGGTCGAATAAAGAAATTTGATTGCCTGTATTCTGATTTTCGGCTTTATTATATTTCAGCATATACATGATATTCAACTTGGTTTTCTTTCCCCAGTCATTGTTGAGGTTAAATCCTAAGCCTATATCGTTGGCTTTACCTGAATAGTTTCTACCTCCAAAATTATCAAAACCATAATTTTCGGAACGACCAAGCCCAGCTTCTTGGTTCAATTCATTGTAGTCAAAACTTTGGCGGTTAATGTTATTTCCGAAACCGATTAAACTCAGCTGGAGTGTATCCTTAAATGTATTGAATAAACCGCCAGCCTCATATCTACTCCGGGTACCGGCACTGCCATAGAGCTTACCGAAGCTCGCTCTGAGGAAATCTTTCTTAAATTTTAAATTAATCGTGATCGGCAGTTTATCTTCGTCTTCATTATCCTTTTTTGTTTCACCCTTATCACGGTACACCTGTACAGTTTTAATAAGCGAAGCGTCCAGGTTTCGTGTAGCAATACGGAGATCACTCGAAAAGAAATCCTTTTCATTTACTTTTACTTTTGAAACCTCTTTTCCTTGATAGTAAATCGAACCATCCATATTGACCTGCAGACCAGGTAGTTCTTTGAGCAATTCCTCTACGTTGACGTTGGGGCGAGTTTTGAAGAAGTTGGTGTTATATTCTAACGTATCTTTATTCATCCGCACGGGGGGAACGATATTGACGACTACTTCATCGAGACTTTTGGAATCGAGCTTTAATAGAGTGAAATCATAATTTTCTCCGTTAGGAATATTGAATTCTTGACGAAAGGGATTTGCATTGACATGTGAAATAAAAAGTGTTAGTGCGGTGCCTGTTGGAATTTTAACAAATTCAAACTTACCTTTTGTATCAGTAAGGAGATAGGAAACCACGGAAGAGTCTTTTGAATTGAGAATCGTTACAGTTGCTTTTTCTAATGGTTCCGCGTTTTGAGAAAATACCGTCCCGAGAACTTTTCCCTTCGATTGGCCTATAACTATAGTTGTGGTTAGTAATAAAATTAAAAATAAGTAAATTTTCATAAAATTTAAGTACGTATATCTTGGCTATATTGAGGGTCAAAATGATTAAATGTAAATCATTTTAATACAATATTAAAGAAATGAATTTTATATTATAAATGAAAATTTATTTAAAAAACAATCGATTGCGGATTTTATTTGTTACAATATCTTTTGAATTATTTGTTTGAAGGGCAATCTTTTTGCGATGATTATATTGTGCTTCACGATATAGCTAGCATTTCGATAAGCAATTTGAAGAAGGGTATAGTATTAAAATGAGGGTATCCAGTAGATCGGATACCCTCATGGCATTATTGGTCGATGTTGATTTTGTAAATTGCTTCTGCTTCTTTGTCATCAAATTGGCGCATTTGCGTGAGAAGTTTCTTTTTCATCCGTTTGACGACGCTTCGATAGGTAGGATCCTTGTAGATATTATGGAGTTCATTGGGATCCTTCTGAAGGTCAAAGAGTTCCCAATTTTCGATCCGTTTATAATAGCGGATCAATTTATACCGATCATCACGAACACCAAAGTGGGGGCTCACGGCATGTTCGCCATTTTCAAAATAATGATAGAACAGATCTTTCCGATGTTCCTCGCTGTTATTTTTCAGAACATGAACAAAAGATTCACCTTGCATGTCTTTCGGTTTTTGGATAGCAGCTAATTCCAATAGCGTGGGAGCGATATCAGCGTTGACAATTTTAGCATTTATAGTTGAGTTTGGGTGTAACAGGGCTGGGTACCGCATTACCATTGGTGTACGAAAAGACTCCTCATACATCCAACGTTTATCGAACCAGCCATGTTCACCCATATAAAAACCTTGGTCTGAAAGATAGATTACAATTGTATTTTCAGCGAGGGATTTTCGATCTAAATAATCCAATACTTTCCCGATGTTGCGGTCCATGGATTGGGCAGTATTGAGATAATCAATCATATATCGTCTAAATTTCCATTCAGCGAGCTGTTTTCCTGTCAAATTACCCTGTTTCAATTGTTCATAAATAGGACGGTAATAGGCGATATAGCTGTCCTTTTGAGTTTGGTTCATCCGCTTGAAGTTACCGTCGGCCATCATGTCTTCCAACGAATTGAACATTTTGAGATCGTAGCCCATTTTCATGTCCTTGTCAATGGACATTTCCTGCAATGCAGCTGCCGGCCTACTTTGGTAATTGTCGTAGAAAGTAGCGGGTAAGGTGAAATTTACAGCATCATAGCTCCCAAAGTCCTTTGGATCCGGCATCCAGGTACGGTGTGTAGCTTTGTGACCGATGACTAGACAAAAGGGCTTCTCAGCATCTACGGTATCTAACCAATCAATTGCTTTTTCGGTTACGATATCGGATACATACCCTTCAGTGCGTTTGCGGCCCTCTTTGCTGATAAAATCTGGATTAAAATAGGTTCCCTGCCCAACAAGAATGTCATAATAGTTGAAACCTTGCAGTTTGTCTCCTAAGTGAATTTTACCCACCCAAGCGGTATTGTAACCTACGTTTTGGAGCTGTTTCACAAAAAGATCTTGGCTAAAGTCGAATTCAGAAGTTTCATTGTCTTTGAATCCATTTTTATGGCTGTACTTGCCCGTCAATAATGTAGCCCGGGATGGTCCGCAGATGGAATTGTTTACAAACGCATTTTTAAATAGAGCACCCTGAGCAGCGATGCGATCTATCTGTGGTGTTTTTCCGTATTTCGAACCATAGGCGCCTATTGCCTGATAGGCATGATCATCGGAAATAATGATAATGATATTAGGCTTTTTTTGTGCAAATGTATTTTTATGCAGAAATGTTGCGAGTACAGCAAATAAAAAGATCCTGAGTTTCATTGTGTTTTCGGTTTAAATTGAATGAATCAAGCTTTTTTAAGCTATGCGATTTGAAATAGTATAGCGTTAGCGAAGCATTATCATGCTGACTAAGATAATGATTATTATGTATTACATAAAATAATTAAGTGAGTGAATTTACTTTTTCATATCATTGCCGCTGTATTTTTGATTCGAATTACAATGAGAATAAAGGATAGATCAGATCTTTTTTATAGGACAATTATGGGATTTAAGGCAATATTAAGTGTATACTCTTCGCTTTAGTAGATGCTTAAAGCCCAATCATATAATCGGGCCTTTCTATCGTAAAGTGAATCAATCCTGTTAAACAGATTATCCAATAGATTTCTTATATAAAAAGAGGCGCTGATAATGATTATCAAGATGCTTGCGCATGGCATTTCGAAACACCTCAGCATTGCCCACCTTCAATATATCTACTAGGCCTCGGTGTGAGATAAAGCTTTTCGATGAGCTGGGACTGGTCAGTAAGCCACTGCTGTGCACATACTGAAAAACAGGTAAAAGCATGTTCTGAAAGTCTTTGAGAATCGTATTTCCAGTTATTTCGTAAAGCTTACCATGGAAGGCAATTTCAGTTTCAATGTCGAAAATAGTATTATCTGCATCTATAGGTTCTTTTGCAACGATCGCTTCCAATTCCTCAATGTCCTTTTCTTGTATATGTTCAAAGAGAATATCCGCCATACCTATCTCCAGAACCATACGCATTTCAAAAAGATCCTGTAAGGTCTTGTTTTCCATAATGGTCGGATAAAGTGATTTGCGTAGGGGTTTTATAAGATCTGGACTCGTTAAAACAGCTCCGCGATGTTTTTTGGACTCGATCAATCCGACCATACGCAACCGCAACATGGCTTCGCGAACCACCGTACGACTTACGCCAAGGGTTTCTGCCAGCTCAATTTCCTTAGGTAAAGCATCTCCAACCTTTAAGCCTTGATTGACAAAAAGATTGATGATTTCTTTTTCGGCACGATCTACAAGAGAAGAAGTATCAATTGTATTCAGATGTTCTATGAACGAAGAATTCGGTTCCATATATATTACATAATAGCGCATTAGGCGCGTTAAGGCAAAGATAATTAATAAATGTGATTAATATGTTATACATAATTTAATTAAAATTTGTTTTTTACATTTTGTAATTTATATATTTGCATATATGTAATACTTAATACAAACCAATATGTATTCAAACCTAAAATTACGAACCCTCCTCAGCCTGTCTATTTTGATGGGCAACATGCTCTTAGCGCAAGCACAAGACCATGCCGTGCGGGGTAAAATTACCGATGCAAAGACAGGGGAATTGCTTGGCAATGTTACTGTAAAAGTCAAAGGGTCCAGCCAATCTTTGCAGACAAACGCTGATGGAACATTCTCGATCAGCACGAATCCCAATACCGTATTAATTATCACGTCTACGGGGTATAGACCATATGAAGTGAAAGTTGGGCAATTAAATCAATTGGATATCAAACTCGAGTCCAAGGTTGAGCAAATGGATGAAGTCGTGGTGGTCGGGTATGGAAAAATGAAGAAGTCGAATTTAACGGGGTCTGTAAGCAGCTTGGATAAAAAAGTGCTTGAAACTGGAGTTCGCTCGAACCCAGCTTCTGCTTTAGCGGGTACGATACCGGGTATTCGAGTGCAGCAAACTTCAGGAAGACCGGGAGCTGTACCCACGGTTGTGCTTCGAGGTGGGACTACGTATGGCGGCGGTGGCACGCCATTGGTTATTGTTGACGGCTTGATTAGAAATGGATTTAATGACATTAATCAAAATGACATTGAATCGATAGATGTCTTAAAAGATGCTTCTGCTACAGCAATTTATGGTGCTAGGGCTGCAAACGGTGTGATATTGATAACCACAAAAAGGGGAAAAGAAGGTGTTTCCAATATTACATTGTCGTCTAAAGTTGGTGTTAATAAATTGAACAACCCTTTTGATTTCCTAAGTGCCAAAGATTACTTAAACTGGAGTAGAAAAGGTGTTCAGGTATCTGGGCAATATCAACCGTCCCAATTGAATCAATTAACGAGTGTGGGCCCCTTTGGTACGGGGAATAAATATAAGGATGATAAAGGAAATATCCTAGATGGTAATCTTACCAGCAATGCCGTGTGGAGTACCATGTTGCTCGATGATACCAATCGTGAATTGTTGCAACAGGGATGGCAGACCATGATTGATCCTGTGACTGGAAAAGAACTAATTTTTAAAGATTTTGATTATGCTAAATATGCACTTCGTGATGCTAGTTTGACGCAAGATTATAATATCGCATTACAAGGTGGGAACGATAAAGGTAAATATTATGGAAGTGTGGGGAAGTATAACGAGAAAGGGATGCCAATCAATACTTTTTATGATCGTACAACTTTTGTGTTAAATGGCGAATATAAAGTTAAACCTTGGCTACATTCATTGTCAGGGGTGAATTTCGCGTATACGAAATGGCGTGACGCTATTAACGGAGAAGGAAACTATATGACGCGGGCACTGGGGGCCCCTCCAACAATGCGTGGTACAAATGCCAATGGAGATCTGCTCGTTGGTCGTGATTATCAAGATGGGAACCCTCTGGTAAATGATGATAAGTTCATTCGTAAAAATCTAAATCAGAAGCTTACGCTTACCCAAGCTTTTACAATTAATTTTTTGGAGAATCTTAGCTTACGCGTCAGTGGAAACTGGTTTTTTAACCAGTCTACTTCGGAGTCCTTTAATAAGGATTATATAGCCAGCCCAGGAAATTATGTTCGCACAAGAAATTCCTCGGCTTCCTATGATAAAATATATAATCAAACCTATAACGCAGTCTTAAATTACAGAACTGAAATCGCGAGTTCGCATCATATTGACGCGATGTTGGGGTCGGAATTTTTTGATACGTATAACAATGGATTTACAGCTGCGGGAAGTGGAGCTCCAACAGACGACTTTATGGATCTTGGATTAACGAGTCCAGAGGCCAATAAAAGAAGTATCGATTCATACCATGATCGACAACGTATCATGTCCTATTTTGGACGAGTAAACTATGACTATAAAGAAAAATACCTTTTGACATTGACTGCACGTAGAGATGGTTATTCGACATTACTAAATAATCGATGGGGAACCTTTCCTGGAGTTTCAGTCGGTTGGGCTCTACACCGTGAAGATTTCCTGAAGGATTATTTAGGCACTGATAAAGTCGTAAATACGTTAAAATTACGCGCTAGTTATGGAGGGAACGGTAATGTCAGTGGAATCGGATCTTATACACTTCAAGGTTCATATGGCACAAACAAGTATGATGGGCAAGTGGGGTACACCATGTCCACGCTTTCAATTCCAAACCTCAAATGGGAGAGTTTGATTACAAAAGAAGTCGGACTTGAATCCAGAATCTTAAATAAGATTGATTTGAGTCTTGCCTATTATCATCGGACGACTAAAGATAAGATTGCAAGTTTATCATTACCAGCTTCAGCCGGTTTTACTACAATTACGACCAACAATGGTGATATGCAGAATCAGGGAGTCGAAATTGGGGTGAATTATCAAATGCTGAGAAGGAAAGATTGGGATCTAAGCTTTAATTGGAATACGGCGTATAATAAGAACAAGATCTTAAAATTGCCTTTTAATGGCGTTGAAAATAACAGACAAGGCGGTTTACAGGTTTATGATCCAAAATCCAAAGAACTCATTTGGGTAGGAGGCAATCAGGAGGGGCAAGACCCGAATGTTGCTTATGCTTATGAAGCCATCGGGATCATTCGGACAAAAGAACAGTTGGATAGCTATGCCTTGCAATTGAAGGATCTGATCGGTGCACGTACATTGGTACATCCGGATGTCTATAATGCGTTGTCCAGTAGTGAGAAGAATTTATACTATCCATTAGCTTTAGGCGATGTTATGTGGAAGGATGTAAACGGAGATGGTATAATCAATTCTTATGATAGGGTGTATATGGGAAATACAGTGCCGAGATGGACGGGCGGATTTGGTGCAGCTTTGCGCTGGAAGAATATTAACTTGAGTACCCGTTTTGATTACGCATTGGGCTATGTTGCTTATGACGGACCGAGAGCCTGGTTTCTTGGAATGATGCAGGGAACATTCAATACGACAACAAGTGTATTTGATACATGGACACCTGAAAATCCAAATGCAAAATATCCGACTTATTATTGGGCAGATCAATTATTTAAAAATAATACGAGTCGGGAAAGTAGTATGTTTTATAATAAAGGAAATTATCTGGCATTTAGAGAGATTAATGTCTCTTATCGCTTGCCTAAATCCATTGCTAACCGATTAAAAATGGAAGATTTAAGCATCTCCGCCACAGGCCAAAATTTACACTATTGGTCAAAAAATACATTGTTCTCCCCTGAAAGTGGAAGTGTGGGACAAAATGGAGGCGGATACCCTCTTCCTAAAACATTTATACTTGGGCTTCAATTAACATTTTAATTCCAAATTATGAAAAAGATATTTATATATATAGGTCTTGCAGTTTTTCTGTTTTCTTCTTGCAAAGAAATTGACTTAGACCTTAGTCCCGAGGATTACTTTGCCAGCGGCAGTTTCTGGAAAAGCAACGAGCAGGTTGCTGGTGCTATGTTGGGACTCCACACCCAGTTACGTGGACAACAGCAAAACTTATGGAATTTGGGTGAACTGCGTGGGGGAACCTTAAGAGATGGTACCAGTTTTACAGGAACAGCATCATTGAACTCAGCAGGGATAATTACACAGGATATTCGTGAAAGTTCTCCTGGCATATCGGGCTGGGCTGGATTGTACGCGCCAATTTTTCAGGTAAACAATTTTATTTATCAGGTTGAGAAAGCCGATTATTTGACAGATCTGCAAAAGGGCTACTATTTGGGGCAAGCCTACGGACTGCGTGCTTTTTATTATTTCTATTTGTTTAGAACTTATGGCCGGGTGCCTTTGGTGACAGAACCACAAGCAGCAATTAATACCCCGACCTCGGCAGAAGAAGCATATAAGGCGCGAACAGAAACGGAAAAAGAAACCTTAGACTTTATCAAATCGGAAGTTGATAAATCGGAAAAATCGTTTTCAGGAAACTACGAGACTAAAAATCAAAAAGCACAATGGTCTTTGGCGGCAACAAAAATGTTAAAAACGGAGGTATATTTATGGTCGGCCAAAGTTGATGTGGATGGAAAGGCCCCAGAGAATAGTCTTGCGGAATTAAAACTTGCAAAAGCCGCTATAGAAGAAGTAATTCCTAAATATACGCTTGTCAGCAATTTTGCAGAGGCCTTTAAATCTGCCAGTGTACCAGCGATGAAAGGTAATGCTGAAATGATCTTTGTACTTCGTTACCTAAATGGAGAAGCGACTTCATTTTTCAGTAATTTCATTTATGCGGCAAGTGATGATATCACAGGCTATGTAGATGATAATGGGCAGGCAATTCCAAAAGATCCTCTTCAGGCTGGATCCACGGGTTTGATCCGTTACGAGTATAAAATGGACCTCTACAGATTATATGAAAAGGCTGATACGAGGGCAAATGCAACATTCCTTAATTTTAATAAAGGAAATACATCTGCTATAGTATTTAGAAAATTCTTGGGAACTTTGATAGACGGCGTTCGTAACTATTCTGATGATTATCCTGTTTATCGTCTATCGGAGGCCTATTTATTGTTGGCGGAAATTAAGAATAAATTGGGAGAGGATCCAACTGCTGAAATCATGGCTGTACGTAATCGGGCATACGCTGGAAAAGCACCTTTGTTTATAAATAGCAGTTTTGAGGCAAACGAATTAGCGATCTTCTATGAACGTACAAAGGAATTTGTGTCCGAGGGCAAGCGATGGTTCGATTTGCGACGCATGCAGGATTCTGCTGGAAAACCATTGGTGTTTCGTAAAGATTTGAACTTAGTCGGCGTATTGAACAATATTGATGGTCAGAAACATAAAATCTTATGGCCAATAGACTTGGGGACACTTACTGTAGATCCCAAATTAAATGATCAGCAAAATCCAGGTTATAAGGGAACCTAAAAACGAATATCCTGTCTCAGACCTTCGCGTGGGATTGAGACAGGATATTGTTAACTTTTTATATAAAATACCATATGCTAAATCAAAAAATCTCAGGATTAATTGCAGCGCCATTTACTCCTTTCGATGAAAACGGAGAATTGAATCTTGAGCTGATTCCGCAATACTATGCGATGTTAAAGCGCAACCGCGTCACGGGAGCCTTTATTTGTGGCTCTACCGGAGAAGGGGTGTCGTTGACTTTTGAGGAAAAAGTTGCAGTGATGACAGCTTGGGCCAGATTGACAAAAGAGGATGATGCATTTACACTCATGATGCTTCTGGGCGGAACAAATATCAAAGAATGCCAACAATTGGCTAGGCTGGCCGAACAAGCAGGGGTCGATGTCGTGTCATTTACTGCACCATCTTATTTCAAACCTGCTAATGTGGATCAATTGGCAAAATGTTGTGTGGAAATTGCACGTGCGGCACCGAATACGGCTTTCTATTATTATCATATTCCTGTATTGACCGGCGGAAATTTCCAGATGATCGACCTGTTGAAGCAGATTGATGGGGTGATACCCAATTTTAAGGGAATCAAATATACACACGAAGATTTTATGGATTTTCTAAGCTGTATGAATTATGCAGATCGCAAGTATGATATGTTATGGGGAAGAGATGAGAATATGCTGTCCGCTTTGGTATTAGGTAACAAAGGAGCGGTCGGAAGTACCTATAACTACGCAGCACCTTTATACCTTGCACTTATGGAGGCTTATGATAAGGGAGAGCTTGAAAAAGCTAATGCTTTGCAGCAGCAATCTATCGATATGATCACGTTGTTAGGGAAGTATGGTGGTATTTCAGTAGGGAAAGCGTATATGAAATTAATTGGGCTTGACTGCGGAGCATTTAGATTGCCCGTGAAAAATATGTCTGTTGAGCAGTTTGAACTGTTTACGGAAGATGCGGTGAAAGTTGGCTTTCAGGGTTTTTGCGCACATTAAGTTAGCTCACTTGTTCTTGTGGGCTAACGTGTTTCCCTCAGGAGATAACTAAGAATAGCTTGGCGAGTATGTTCAACAATAAATAGATATGACAAAACAACATTGGATGGGAGTTATCGTGGGAATACTGTTTACAGGAGCTGTTGATGCACAAGTCGGTCAATTGGAATGGCATAAAGGCATTACGTTGCCGGCTATGCAAGATGGAAAGGCGCATATTGGTTTGGCAGGACCAATAGCTGGTGTCACAGGCGATTGTCTTCTGATTGCCGGTGGAGCGAATTTTCCGCATTTACCACCCTGGGAAGGCGGTGCGAAAGAGATCCAAAAAGAAGTATTTATTTACAGAAAAGAAGGGGTAAGACTACGTTTAGCAGCGCAGGATAGTCTTTCTATGGCGGTTGCATACGCTGCCAGCCTGAGTCTACCCGATGGATTGCTGGTTATCGGTGGAGAGACTCTTGAAGGAAAAACAGCCGCTTGTCGACTAATTAAATACGATGGCTCTAACAAGAAAATTTCGGTGTCAGACTTTCCGGATCTCCCATTTCCGCTTGCCAATATGGGAGCGGTAGTTCATGGGAATAAACTCGTCATCGTCGGTGGTGAAAAGCAGGATACGGTATCGGACCAAGTTTTGCAATTGGATCTGGCGCATCTTGAAAAAGGATGGGGCTGTGTGGGAAAATTACCCTATGCCGTCTCCCATTTACAATTGTTGTCTGATAGCCAAAATAATCTTTATCTACTGGGTGGAAGAAAGGCTCATCCTGAGAGCCCTTCAACGTTATACCATGAACTATGGTGCTCTACCGATGATGGTCGTACCTGGTCTAAACAGGCAGACATTCCTTTTCCTGCTGCGGCAGGAACCGCATGTTTATTACCCGACCAAGGAATATGGTTGCTGAGCGCAGATCGGGGTGATACCTTCCATCGGGTGGAATCGTTGATCTTTGACGCTAAAAAGGAAGCGAATCCATCGAAGAGACAGCAACTTATTGATGCTAAAAACAAATTGCAAATCAATCATCCTGGTTTCGGTAGAGCAATATGGCGCTATGATTTGAATCTTAAAAAATGGAGCCGGATGGCGGATCTGCCATCGGATGGGCCGGTGACCACGACAGCGGTGGTCTGGGACGACATGATCATTTTGCCTAGCGGCGAAATTAAGGCAGGCGTTCGTACTCCTGAGATTTTAGTAGCAACATTTTCTAATAAATAGGATTGAAAAAATAAGATATAAAAAATTCATATAACCCTGATAAAGCTTAAGATGATCTCTTCTTTACGACATAAATCTTTTTACCCGTGGCTCGTTGTAGCACTCCTTTGGGGGGTAGCCCTGTTGAATTATATGGACCGGCAGATGCTATCAACTATGCGTGAAGCCATGCAGGTCGATATTCCACAGTTGCAGCGTGCTGAGACTTTTGGTGTATTGATGGCCGTATTTCTTTACATCTATGGTCTTATGAGTCCGATAGCGGGTATCGTTGCCGATCGTAGCAATAGAAAATGGCTGATCGTAGGTAGTCTTTTTGTTTGGTCAGCGGTAACTTATGGTATGGGGCTGGCGCACGATTACACAACACTATTGGTACTACGGGCTATTATGGGGTTTAGTGAAGCGCTGTATATCCCGACAGCCCTTTCCTTGATCGCCGATTACCATACTGGAAAAAATCGATCGCTGGCCATTGGGCTACATATGACAGGACTCTATACGGGGCAGGCTTTAGGCGGTTTTGGTGCAACATTAGCCGCTTCAAAAGGATGGCATACTGCTTTTCATTGGTTTGGAATTATCGGAATATGTTATGCCCTCCTACTTGCAGTCTTGCTCCTGGAGAAGAAGCACGAACCGTCAACTGATGAGCGTACTTCAGAAGATCAATTACCCCTCTTTAAAAGCTTACTGCTGCTATTTTCCAATGTAGCATTCTGGATTCTATTGTTTTATTTCGCCGCTCCAAGCTTACCGGGTTGGGCCATCAAAAATTGGCTGCCAACATTGTTTGCAGATAGCCTAAATATTCCAATGGCCAGCGCAGGTCCATTGTCGACAATCACAATTGCGATCTCATCCTTTATCGGGGTTATCGTCGGCGGAATACTCAGTGACAGATGGGTGCAAAAACATATCCGCGGTCGCATCTATACCAGTGCCATTGGCCTTGGACTGACTATACCGGCTTTATTGTTTTTAGGGTTAGGTCAGACTCTACCTGCAGTTGTGGGGGCGGCAGTCTGTTTTGGAATTGGTTTTGGTATTTTCGATGCCAACAATATGCCTATTCTTTGTCAGGTTGTTCCCAAAAATTTGCGGGCAACCGCTTATGGCTTTATGAATATGGTAGGTGTATTTGCTGGAGCTGTCATCACACAATGGCTGGGAAGATTTAAGGATGAAGGCCATTTTGGGTTAGGTTTTGCATTATTGGGGGCTGCGGTACTGTTAGCACTTCTCTTGCAAATCCTATTTCTTAAACCGAAAACACTGGAAAAGTAACCGCAGCTATATCCTGAATGAATAGATCATGAATATGAAACCCTTCATCCACATAATGCCTATCAGTATTTCAAAAAAAGGAGGCCTACTTTTTTGTTTGATCCTTTCCATCTTAATTTCCTTGGGACAGCCCCGGACAAAGGTAGCTTGTATTGGTAACTCCGTAACCTTTGGTTATGACCTCGGCAATCCTAGGCTGGATTCTTATCCAGGGCAGCTTCAGTCATTGTTGGGCCAGCGGTTTGAAGTACGGAATTTTGGCCATTCAGGAGCCACTCTTTTACGTAAGGGGCATAGACCTTATTTTAAAACAGAGGAATACAAGAAGGCCTTGGATTTTAAACCCGATGTTGCCATTATACATTTGGGAATCAATGATACCGATCCGAGAAACTGGCCAAATTATAAATACTCCTTTGCATCAGATTACGCGGATTTGATTGATTCCATACGATCCGTTAATCCCAAAATGCAAATTTACATCTGTCGATTGACGCCTATCTTTAGCGGTCATCCGCGTTTTCTCTCAGGAACCCGCGATTGGTACAACCAGATTCAGGAATTGATTCCTCAGATTGCTCAAAATAATCAAGTCGGACTGATTGATCTCAACACCCCGCTTCGGTATCGAATAGATCTTTTCGACGACTACTTGCATCCAAATAAGCAAGGAGCAACAATGATTGCGAGACAGGTGGCTAATGCACTGGTACCTCTTAGCCAAAAACTACAAGTGGCCGAAACCATCGGTTCGGATATGGTGCTCCAGCGTAATTGGGAGAATAGCATCTTTGGTAAGGGCACTGCTGCCGCTGAGATCAACATCGTTTTCAATAAGAAAAGCTATAAGACTAGGGGCAATCCTGATGGTTCCTGGGAAATCAAGTTGCCCAAAATGGAAGCTGGGGGACCTTATGAAATCGCAGTGAGTTCTGGCAGACAGAAAGTAGTGTTGAAAAATATTCTTTTTGGCGATGTATATCTCGCTTCGGGACAATCGAATATGGCTTTTCAACTTCGCCGTGCCACAAACAGTGATTCGTTGATCAGAAATGCCGGCAGAATACAGCATCTGCGGCTTTTTAAATGTCAAAATCTTGTGGAGACCAATGCCGTTGCATGGGATACCGCGAGCTTAAAAAAAGTAAACGATTTGGCCTATTTCAACGGCAGCTGGAGGCAAGCGAATGAAGATGAAGCAGCACAGTTCTCTGCAGTTGCTTATGCTTTTGCTGAACAAATAGCCAGAGAACAACATATTCCGATTGGCATTATTGATCTGTCTGTCGGTGGATCCAATACCGAATCGTGGATTGACCGTAAATCATTGGAAAACGATGATTTGCTGGCTTCTTATATTCATAACTGGCAAAAATCTGATTTTGTGCAGGAGTTCTGTCGGGAACGTGCGGGTCAGAATCTCGCTGGTTCGAACGTGAAAAATCAACGTCATCCGTATCAACCAGCTTACAATTTTGAAGCTGGCGTCAGCAAATGGTTAAACACCGGGTTGAAAGGAATACTGTGGTATCAAGGTGAAAGCAATGCGCATAATATAGAACTTTACGAACGTCTTTTTAAAACATTGGTTTCTTCCTGGCGGAAGAATTTTCACCAAGAACTGCCCTTTTTCTTCGCGCAGCTTTCCAGTATAGACAGGCCTTCATGGGGAGATTTTAGAAACGCACAACGCTTATTGGAGAAGGGCATTAAAGGTACATACATGGCCGTAACGCTCGATGTAGGAGATTCTTTGGATGTACATCCCCGTGAAAAGATTACAGTAGGCCAGCGCTTGGCAAATTTAGTGCAGGAACACTTGTATAACGTTGAACTGAATGCCGATCATCCTGATCCGGTCAGTTGTACACTTCATGAGGATAAGCTGGTATTGATATTTGATCATTGTAAAAAATTAAAAACTCAGGAAAATACAGCGGTAAGAGGATTTCAGCTGATGGACAATAAAGGAAGGATTTTCAATGTAAGCACAAATATCGTATCGGATAATACCATCGAGGTCGTTAAACCGAATTTCCAAATCACCAAAATCCTGTATGGATTCGAACCATTCAGTAGAGCAAATCTTCAAAATGAAATTGGAACACCGGTATCCACTTTCGCTTTGAAGATTCAATAAATAGAAATGAATTGATGTAAGTAGTAAAACACATGAAACAGATAAGTATAAAAGATACCGCAAAAATAATAGACAGGGATTACTTGAAGGATTTGGAAGTATTCTATCGTGATCAGCTTTTAAAAGACACTGTACCATTTTGGTTTCCACGGTCCATTGACCATGAATATGGCGGATATTTGTTCATGCGCGATCAGGATGGGACTTTGATAGATACCGATAAAGCCGTATGGATACAGGGAAGGGCATGCTGGTTGCTGGCCACACTTTACAATACGGTTGAACAGAAAGAGGAATGGCTGGAAGGAGCCCGAATCGGCTATGAATTTTTGAAAGAGCATTGTTTTGACGCTAATGGAAAAATGTATTTTCATGTTGACCGCCTAGGCGATCCTATTCGTATGCGTCGCTATTTCTTTTCGGAGACTTTCGCGGCAATCGCCTTTGCAGCCTATGCAAAAGCGACTGGAGACGAGGAGATAGCAGATGAAGCACGACATCTGTTGGGAATTTGCCTCGCGTATGCAAATGGAGAAAAATTGATCGAACCAAAGTATGAAGCCACAAGGCCAATGAAGGGAATAGGTGTGCCGATGATTATGATCAATACGGCACAGCAGATTCGTGAGACCATTGGGGATCCGCGTTGTGATCGTGTCATCAGTGATTGTATCGCACAGATTGAACGTGATTTTGTTAAGGACGATATTCGCTGCGTGATGGAACAAGTAGGACCTGAAGGTGAAATTGTCGATCATATTGACGGTCGTACACTCAATCCCGGACATGCTATCGAAGGAGCTTGGTTTATCCTACATGAAGCTAGATCCCGGGGAAACGATCCGCATTTGATTGATCTAGGCTGTCGTATGTTGGATTATATGTGGGAACGGGGCTGGGATAAAGAATATGGTGGTATACTCTATTTTCAAGATGTCTATGGAAAGCCAGTACAAGAATATTGGCAAGATATGAAATTTTGGTGGCCGCAGAATGAAACGATTATCGCAACATTACTCGCTTACCTGATGACTGGGAATGAGAAATATAAAAATTGGCATCAGCAGATCAATCAGTATGCCTATGATCATTTTCACGATAAAATCAATGGTGAGTGGTATGGTTACCTCCATCGTGATGGGAAGATTGCCCAAACCGCAAAAGGGAATTTGTTTAAAGGTCCTTTCCATCTCCCTCGCCAAGAATGGTATTGTATGCAAACTTTAAAGGAATTTAATTCTCTTAAGTAGAAGATTATGGAGCACCAAAAGTCCATTACATGTACATTGCTATCCGGTCTGCTGGTTATTCTTATTTTAATCAGTCCTTTATGCTGTCTACCGGATTCAATCAAACCTCCTTTGCTTCCTATGCCCCATGCTGTGAGCTGGAAAACAGGGCGTTATTGTTTACCGGATCTTGTCCATGTGCATATCAAAGGGGAGGTTGAAAATGCTGATAGGCAGATGTTAAGCCTCTTGTTGAAAGATTGGAATGTAACTCAGGATATTTTCGACAACTTCAAGAATAAAAATATCACCATTGTTTGTGATCACCAATTGGTTTTACCTTCGGCATCATTGGAGGCTTATCGGATCGACGTAGATGAACAGGGAATACAGATCGAAGCCAGAACGAGTGCCGGTGTTTTTTATGCCTTACAAACTCTGGGTCAACTCAGAGGCAGTGATGGCAAGTTGCCCTATTGCTCCATTACCGATTATCCTTCCTTTCGCTGGCGCGGTTACTTGGTAGACGTCGGACGAAATTTTCAGTCAATGGATGTGCTAAAAGAGCAGATCGATATCATGGCGCGCTATAAACTGAATATTTTTCACTTTCATTTCACTGAGGATATTGCTTGGCGACTGATCAGCAAAAAATATCCCGGTTTGACCGACTCGACGAATATGGAGCGTTGGAAGGGAAAGTATTATACCGTTGAGGAAATGCAAGAACTAATTCGGTATTGTTGTGATCGGCATATCCAACTTGTACCCGAAATTGATATGCCGGGACATTCAGCAGTATTTCGCCGTTATTTTAAAACTGATATGCAGAGTGATAGCGGCATAGCTATCCTCAAGGAACTGGTTAAGGAATTTGCAAACACTTATCCAGGACTACCTTATCTGCATATTGGGGGGGATGAGGTGAAAATTCATAATCAAGAATTTTTACCGATGATGACAACATGGACGGAGGATTTGGGTCTAAAAACTATTGGTTGGGAACCCGGCGGCAATTTGCAGCCAAACACAATCCGGCAGCTTTGGATGGGTGGCCCAAAAGCTATTACCAATGATTCGCCTTTTGAAGTCATTGATTCAAAGCACTTGTACATCAATCACATGGATCCTTTAGAAACGGTGACGACCTTGTTCTATAGGCAGTTGGGCGGACAGTCTGCAGAAAATGAAAAGTTAATGGGTGCTACGCTATGTTCATGGCCCGATCGCGCGGTGAAGAATGAAAACGATCTATTTCGTCAAAATGGAGTTTACCCCGCTTTATTGACATTTGCGGAGCGCAGCTGGCGAGGGGGAGGGGATTTTGCATGGCGTAGTAATATCAAAACGGATGTGAAAGGATTGGCTGATTTTGTCGAATTTGAAAAGCGTTTACTTACACATAAACAACTGTATTTTAATGGTCTTATCTTTCCCTACCACCAACAAAGTAGGCAAAAATGGATATTATACGGGCCTGTGGAAAATAAAGGCGATCTGGGTATGGCCTTAAAAAATGAAGCTACAGGAGATTTTAACGCTTTGAAAAAGATCGGCGAGTTTTACGGAGGTACCATTGTATTGCGCCATTGGTGGGCTGATGTTGTTAAAGGGGCGATTGACCGTCCACTTGAAAATAGTACCGTGTATGCCCTGAGCAAAGTGTGGAGTGAAAAAGGGGGCAACCAAGGTTTTTGGATCGGTTTTAATGATCTCTCGCGTTCGTATGCCAGTGATTCACCACATTTGGGGACCTGGGACGATCGAATGAGCACACTTTGGGTCAATGGACATAAAGTGCTTCCGCCAGATTGGCAACAGGCGGGTAAAAGGGGAGACCTTGAAATCCCCTTAATTGATGAGGGATACAGTTACCGAAGTCCTACGATGATTCAATTGCGCAAGGGCTGGAATACCATTGTAGTCAAACTGCCCGTGGGGAAATTACAAGGGAAAGACTGGCAAAATCCACTGAAATGGATGTTTACCTGTCTCCCGATTGAAAGGGAGCAGTAAATCGTATATCTAAATGCATGAATGCAGATGAAATTTTTAAAGAAAAGTAACAATAAACTTATATCGATATGAAGAAATTAGGGACAATGGTGGTATTTGCAATGTTAGCCAGTATCTGCCACGCACAGGAAGTGAATGTGTTTGTTTCAGGCGAAGAGGGCTATAAAAGCTATCGTATACCTGCCATTGTAAAGGATAAAAATGGACAGTTAATTGCTTTTGCCGAAGGTCGGGTGGATCATGCTGGCGATTTTGGTAATGTGGATATTGTTTATAAAACCAGTAAGGATAATGGAAAGACCTGGGGGCCATTGCAAGTCGCTGTGGACAACGATAATTTACAGGTGGGAAATCCAGCACCTGTAGTTGATCTATTGGATCCAGCATATCCTCAAGGACGTCTCTTACTTTTTTACAATACGGGGAATAATCATGAGGGAGAAGTGCGCAAAGGGAGTGGCCTGCGGGAATGTTGGTCAATTAGTTCATCCGATGGCGGTAAAACATGGTCCAAGCCACAGAATATTACGCTCGAGACACATCGCCCCAATCAACCGTCAGTAAATGCGCAATATACCTTTAAGGACGATTGGCGAACCTATGCGAATACACCCGGGCATGCTTTACAATTTGATTCTGGTAAGTATAAAGGACGCATTTATATTCCTGCTAACCATTCTGAAGGAAATCCAAAAGAAAATGGCAAGGACTATTTTGCGCATTCGTATTACTCGGACGATCATGGAAAGACCTTCAAGATAGGGGCGAGCGTGAAATTTGAAGGATCAAATGAAACCATGGCCGCGCAAATATCGCATACAGGACTGTATATGAATTCCCGTAATCAACAAGGTAACGTAAAATCGAGGATTGTGTCCTATTCCAGTGATGGTGGTGTCAGTTGGGATACAACCTATTATGATAAAAATCTGGCCGATCCAGTCAACCAGGGCTCGGTACTTTCCTGGCAAAAGAAAGGAAAATATGTATTGGCTGTTTGTAATGCTGCATCAACCCATAGAAGGGACAATCTAACCGTTCGTTTAAGTAAAGATCAGGGCAAAACATGGTATTTCAATCAGGTCGTTGCCAAAGCTCCCGAAGGTGTGAAAGGGGATTATGCTGCTTATTCCGATTTAGTACTTTTAAATAAAAATAAACTCGGTGTTCTATTTGAAAAAGAGAATTACAGCACAATTGTCTTTCTGCCAGTAAATTTTAAATAACCAGGCACATCGTGTTATCGAAATAATACACATTTTCTTTCATTTCTTCCTTTTGGTTAAAACAGGAAGGAAGAAATGAAAGAAAAAAATGAATCTTCGTTTCTAATGCAGCTTGCTCCACAGGCTGTCAAATAACGCTATAACTTAATTAAAACCAATAATCCAAAACTAAATGAGAAAAACCAAATTTTGGCTGGTGTTGAGCCTAATCGCAACTAGCCTGTCTATTTTTGCCTGCAAAAAAGACTCGACAACAACAAAAACTTCGATTCCGGAAGTCAGTAAGGCGAAGGCCTCGACTAAGCTATTCAATGCTACTGCCGTAGCGACAACAGATTACGAACTGATCTGGTCGGATGAGTTTAATAGTAACGGGGGATTTGATTCCACAAAATGGTCTTATGCAGACAGGGGCACTGTCGCATGGAATAAGTATATGACCTCCCTGCCGGCTTATGCATCCCAAGACGGGAGCAATCTTGTATTGCGTATGGATAATGCGGTTGTAGCCGGAGATCCTGTTGCCTATCATGCGGGTGGAGTTAAGTCGATGGGAAAATTTAGTATGACTTATGGTAAAGTTGAAGTGAGGGCTAAGTTTACATAAGGAAGAGGCTCATGGCCTGCGATTTGGATGATGCCCGAACCGGCTACGGCGTATGGAGGCTGGCCAGCCTGTGGTGAAATTGATATTATGGAGCATGTCAACAACGAAAGTGTGATGTATCATACGATCCATAATAGCTCGGTTACTAATGCAAATGGTGGAAGCACCGCTTCAAAAGCGGCCACTTATAATACGACAGATTACAACTTATATACGATGATCTGGAGTCCAAACGACATTCGATTTTACGTCAACAATGTATTGCAATATACCTACGCAAGGGTTTCTGGTGGCGGAACGCAACAATGGCCATTTGACGTACCTTTTTATCTGATTTTAAATCAGGCCGGTGGAGCTGGATGGCCAGGAGCGATCACAAATGCTGACCTGCCCTTTAGTATGCAGGTTGATTATGTACGTGTGTATAAGCTACCTTTATTTAGCAATGGCGATTTCGAAAGTGGTACCATCTATCCATGGACAACATGGGGTGGCGGATCATCGGTCGTTTCCACCGACGCCCGGACAGGAAGCAGATGCATCCGCGAAACGGGCGGGGAGACATCCATTGAACAATACCTGACCGGTTTAACGCCAAATACGACCTATCGGTTCGGTGGCTACGCCAAAGTGTCTACAGCTGGCCAGTCTGTTAGTATCGGCGTCAAAAACTTTGGTGGAACTGCAGTCAATGCGACTATTGGTACGACCAGCTATTCCAATGCTTCGGTTACTTTTACAACTGGCGCCAATAATACTACGGCTACGGTCTATTTCTATAAACCCTTGAGCGGTACTGTGTATGGTGATGATTTCTATTTAGAAAAACTGTAAGACACGTTAGTTGAAAGAGCAGTGGTTTTAGTTCAGCCACAGCTCTTTTAGCGATATTGCGTGATGACGAGGGCATCGGTCCGCATGGAGGATGTCGATATAACTTCATAACTACCTAATGAAAAATTTCAGATAGTGCCGAATAAGGGCCATGAATCGTTGCGGTAGTTAACGGCAGTATCTCCTTATTTCCTTAAAACGAGTGTATGTCCATTTTGATAGAGTGTCATTTTGTTTTCGTTACGTTCAAAGACGATCTTTACACCAAATTGCGGTTGGACCAGCGTGTTTCTATCCTTCGCTTTTAGCTGAAATGAAGATTGACCAACGACCTGTCCAAATACCTTGTTGCCCTCTCTCGTAATATTTATCTGAATAGGAGGTTGCTCGCTTTTATATTCGCCAATGAGACTTGAAATTTCTTCCTCCGTCAATTGTAATTCCGCAAGATCAGGAAGTGGAAAGGGCCTTTTATAAAGTTCGCCCAGACTGAACTTTAAAATTTCATTATTAGTATAATTGTTGGCATTACTAATGATAGCGACATTATAATTGCCATCATCAAAATGGCCAGCGACAGAAGAGTAACCGTCTATACCGCCTGTGTGGCCAAAGCCTACATGTTCATAGAAGGGCAATTGGAATAAGCCGATCCCATAGCCCTGATCTATTTTTTTCATCTCTTCCAGGCTTGCAGCATTGATGATTTTATGGCTAAATAATGCATTGAAAAATCTGGCCAGGTCTGCCGGAGTTGACCACACTGCGCCAGCACCAAGCGGAACTGAGTTGTCCGTGTGTGGTTCAAGGGTCCATTCTTGTGTATACCGATAAGATTCGCTCAGATCACTGCCGTTATTTTGTGGACGGCCAAATGTGGTTTGTTCCAACTTTAGTGGCTGGCAGATATACTCTTTCAATAAAGAAGCATAGTCTTTTTTCCATACTTTTTCCAGAATATAAGTAAGTAGAATGTAGTTTGAATTACTATATACATGCTTGCTGCCGGGGTCAAATTCAACTCTGCCTTTGATGATGCGTGCGACAAGTTCCTGTTCTGTTTGCGGTTTAGTGTTCCATGTCAAATAATCTTTGTCGTCCGTGATGCTGTGAACTCCGCTGCTGTGATTTAACAATTGACGAACAGTAATCTTTTCGGCGTTGGGAATACCCTTAACGTATACGGACAATGTTTGGTTTAATTGGAGTTTTCCAAGTTCAGCTGTTTTTAGAACAAGTGTTGCGGTGAATGTTTTGGAGATCGAGCCTATGCCATAACGGGTATCTATGGTCGCTTTCTTTTTCTGCGCCAGATCGGCATATCCAATTGTCTTTTGATAAAGCAATTGATCACCTTTGCTGATCGCAATACTGCCCATCCAGACGTTATTTTTGTCCATGACGGACATGAGACTATCCATACGAACAGGAGTGAATTCCTGGGCTTTGAGGACGGGGTTTGATAGGGTTCCTACGAGGAACAATAATACGGTGGTTCTTTTCATAATTTATGGGGAATAGATTTTTTGAGTTTCAAAATTAACGTGGAGGAATAGTAAAGTCCACTGATGATAAATAGAAAGGCCGGAATGAAATAATTGCCCAATTGTTCGTAACGTAGGGCTTCTTCGTGCTGTAAAATAAGTTTGCCGAATATGAAAAACTTGTTGGGCGCATAGAAGAATCCGACTCCCTGAGGATCAATAAACTTGGCCACGATGAGAAATACGGCGATGAGCATCAGGGTATAGATGATATAATAAATCATGTTTATGATCCCTTGTGTGAGCATGATAGGTACTCGTAATAAGGATAGGGATTTACGAGGAGATTCTATTGACGGGGCAATGGACGTTGACAAAATCATTTCCTTGATAAAAGTCTCTGGTAACCCGAGTTTATCTAAGATTTCTTGGAGCTGACTAGGCATGGCGTCATGGATTAATTGTGGGGGAAGCTGCTGTTGCAATGCCTCAAATATGTGGCTATTGATTTCACATAAGATATCCTGTCTTTGCTCCAAGGCTAATTTTTTTACAAGAGCAGTCGCTGTTGACATGTAGTCTTGATATAGCTGAGCTGAGGATCTATTTGTAAAGGGTATCTGGTTATAATGCATGCGTCAAAGTGGTTAAATGTTGGTTTAAGCTTGTCCAGTACGTTCTCATCTCTAAGAAAGTACTTTGGCCTTCCTTTGTTATTTTATAATATTTTCTTGGAATCCCAGTTTCCTGAGGCACCCAGTTCGATTCGACCAGGCCTTCGTTTTTTAAACGGATCAATAAGGGGTATAATGTTCCTTCAGCAATATCAATGGCCGTTTTCTTCTTGACCTCCTGGATAAGATCGTAGCCATAGTATTCCTGATCATAGGCAAGAATACCTAATACAACAAAAGAAAGACTTCCTTTTTTTAGCTGTGAAATCCATTTGTCAATAAATTCTTTGTTCATGGAAGTAAATATATAACAAAATACATAGTAATACAATGTATTGTTTTAAATTTTTAATATACCTTTTAATGAAGGAAAGTGTCCTAATTAAAAAAAGAATGGGGAAGTGGATTTGATGTTACTTCGATTGAGTTTTTGCTAAAAAAAAACACTTGAAGTGGGGAACTTCAAGTGTTTAACCTAACCAATTATTAACCTAAATTTATGAAAAGTATACTTTCTCAAGTATAGTAGACTATATTCAATATCTGTGCCATTCTACTTGTTAGTTTTATACTATTTTTCTTTGTGTTATTTTTGTTACGTAATATCACTTGATTTGGTTGATGTTATATCTTATTTGGTAATATTTTTATGTTTTTAAAGATATTAAGTAGTTTGAAAAAGGATTGAGTTAATTTTTGGTAAAATTTCGCCTATTTTATTGGGCAAACTTTCCGCATGTGTATATAAAAGAGAACAGCCCCTGTCCGAAAATAGGGTAATTGTTATTACACAACGTAACACTTGAAGAGTTCTTTCCACTCATCATCAAGATTGCCTCTGTATACATTTTGTTTGGCGCGGCGATACCAATATTCTGCATTCCATTGATCACCTTCTTTGCGGTGTAAATAAGCATGAACATGTGCTGCGTCGGTTCCCCCCAATTGATCGATGAGGCCGTGCGCGGTTTTCCAATTTCCTTTCAGATCATACCAAAGTGACTTTTGTACCGCTGTCCAATGCTGAAGTGGACTTTCAAGTGATTGAAATTCTTCTATTGTCATATTTTTTTATTCAGTTATTTCTTTGCTCCAAATTTCATAAATATCGTCTCCTTTCGAGCTTTTTCCTCTATGCTGCCATCTGCCATCTACAATTTCACCGTCAAAGGCCAGTTCTTGCCCAACTCGATTATTGTCTCTCGAAAAGAATTGTATTTTTTCAGTATACCGATTGTTATCGTATTGATAGTTGCCCCCGCCAGTACCATAGAAACCTTTTTGTGCAGGATTAATCGCTATCCATTGAAAATAGCCATCAACCAATATTTTGATTGTTTTGCGGTCTGCTTTCGGAATATCCTGCATTTTTTCTCCTTGTTGGCGACCAGTGATGCGCCAAAGTGCGTCCAGGTCCTGCGGGACTTTTTTCTGTTTAATATAGAGATGATAGCTATTGGCTATTTTTAGGCGAAGGGAGTCTGCTTCACTCCGATATGGCAATTGAGTTGTTTTGCCGATGGCAGATGAATCCTGTGAATTATACTCGATGGCGATATTGATCAGATTAGGCTGTTTATCAAGTGGCCCACCCCAGGTATGTTGAAAACGTTTTCTGACATCATCGTAACTTATAAACGAGATATAATGATCTTTAACGAGCATTAAGTGTTTATTGATGCCATCCTGGTATAGATAGGCTCCGTCGTGAAGTTGCTGTGCCTGGATTTTAGAAAAATAAATTCCAAAAAATAGGAAGAATAGTAAGGTACAATTTTTCATAACGGGTCTAAACTTGTTTCCTCTAAAGATACAAAATAAAACAGCGATACGAATGACGGACATTGGATTTAATCGAATCAAAAAAAGCTGACCAGTCGCCGCAGCGCCGCCAAAAAATGTTAAGCACTTTTATGAGGGGCAGTCCGGCGAACGGTCAGCTTTTCGATAGGATGTTACAACTATCTATTTGAACTTACTCGCCAATGCAGCGAGCTTGCTGGCCATATCCGTTTGTGGCTCGGCCTGCTTTTTAGGTTCATTTTTTTTGTTTTTGGGTAGCGCAGGCTTTTCATCTGTTTTCATTGACAATGCGATACGACTACGCTTTTCGTCTACTTCTGTTACTGTTACCATGACGTGTTGCTGTACTTTGACGACTTCATGGGGGTCCGATATATAGCGATTCGATAATTGGCTTAGATGTACCAAGCCATCTTGATGTACGCCAATATCAACAAAGGCTCCGAAATTTGTAATATTCGTCACGATTCCTGGCAGCTTCATGCCCACTTTTAAATCCCCAATGGTATTGACGCCATCTGTGAATGAGAATGCTTCGAACTTTTCCCTTGGATCTAATCCGGGTTTCGCTAATTCATTGAGAATATCATTCAATGTCGGTAATCCAACTTCCTCTGAGATATAGTTTTTCAAAGGGATCGATTTTCGCAAGTCAGCGTCAGTCAATAGATCTTCTACTTTTTTGCCAAGGTCTTTGGCCATTTGTTCGACCAATGCATAACGCTCGGGGTGTACCGCCGACGAATCCAGTGGGTTTGCGGCATGGCGGATGCGTAGAAAGCCTGCAGCTTGTTCAAAGACTTTATCGCCAAGGCGAGGAACTTTTTTCAGTTCGCGCCTGGAGGCAAAAGGACCGTTCTCATTCCGGTATTTGATGATCTGTTGTGCCAGGGATGGACCAAGACCGGAAACGTAGGATAAAATTTGTTTGGAGGCCGTATTCAATTCGACACCGACAGCATTTACGCAACTGATGACCGTATCATCCAATGAAGTCTGGAGTTTATTTTGATCTACATCATGCTGATATTGTCCGACACCGATCGATTTTGGATCAATCTTAACCAGTTCAGCCAATGGGTCCATCAACCGTCTACCAATAGATACTGCGCCGCGTACCGTAACATCTTGATCTGGAAATTCTTCACGGGCAGTTTCGGAAGCCGAATAAATAGAGGCTCCACTTTCATTGACCATTACGATGGTAACGTTATTTAATCCGAGTCTCCGTACAAATTCTTCCGTTTCACGACCTGCGGTCCCATTGCCGATTGCGATGGCTTGGATATCATATTTTGATACTAGATACTGAATTGTTTTTTTTGCTTCTGCAAGTCCATTGACTCCTGTATGCGGAAAGATGGCCGTATTTTCTTTAAGCTGTCCCTGTTCGTCCAGAACAACCGTTTTACAGCCTGTACGAAATCCTGGGTCGATCGCGAGCAGCCTTTTCTGCCCTAGTGGAGCGGCTAGAAGTAGTTGACGCACATTGTCGGCAAAAACTTTGATGGCTTCCTCATCGGCTTTTTGACGTGTCAATACACGAATTTCCGTCTCCATAGAAGGTTTTAACAGCCGCTTGTAGCTATCGACCAAGGCGAGTTTTACCTGAGCTGCGGCATCGTTGGAACCCTTAATATAGATGGATTCGATACCTGGTAGAATTTCTTCTTCATTGATATCAATATCTAAATAGAGTAATTCCTCTTTTTCTCCGCGGCGCATGGCTAGCACACGATGTGAAGGTGCATTTTTCAACGGTTCAGACCATTCGTAATAATCTTTATACTTTAGTGCAGCTTCTTCCTTTCCAGGAACTACCCGTGAAACAAATGTGCTTTTTTCGAGGAATATCGCTCTCGCTTTGGCTCTCACTGTCGCATCTTCCGCAATGATCTCTGCGATGATATCGCGGGCACCTGCTAGTGCCTCCTCTGTATTCTTAACGCCTTTTTCTTCATTTATTAAACTGTCGGCAAGGGGGAGGAAATCTCCTATTTCTTGTGCTAAAATGAGATCCGCTAAAGGTTGCAGACCTTTTTCACGTGCCACACCGGCGCGAGTTTTACGCTTGGGTTTGTAAGGCAAATAGATATCTTCGAGACTGGCCATGGTTTCGGCACCCAAAAGCTGCTGCTCAAGCTCCGGTGTCAATTTTCCCTGATCGTTGATCGATTTAAGAACAGCTTCTTTACGTTTATCTAAATCACGCAGCTGCTGGAAACGATCTCTGATCGTGGTGATTTGAACTTCGTCCAAACTACCCGTCATTTCCTTACGGTAGCGTGAGATAAACGGAACAGTAGCACCTTCGTCTAATAGTGCTATAGTCGTGCGAACTTGTTTTTCGCTAATAGAAAGCTCATTAGCAATGGTAATTTCGTGTGTTGATAAGCTCATTGTCGGTTTAATCTTAAAAAGTAGAGCTGTTGAATGGTGATTCAACAGCTCTAAGTATATCTAATTATAAACTAAAGTAGTAAAATTAAGCAGGTTTACTGGTATTGTCCTGCTCAGGAACTTTTTTATCTTCTACCTCGTTGTTTTTCGTTTCAGCAAAATGATCGTTATACCCGTACGTGATGTGAGATGGCTCTTCGCCGTAATCGGGTTGTTTATGTGGGTTATGTTCGACGACACCGGCAGGTGTTGTGAATTCATATTTTTTCTTTGGTTGATCTGTTTCTGAACCTTCGACGGCTTCCTGGGGCTTAGCCCCTTCTTCGTGTGCTGCTTGAGCCTGCTCTTCAGCCAAACGAACATCATTAGGAACAACTTCTTCTTTTACTTCTGTTTTAACGTCTATGTCTTTCTCGAAATTATTGATCTGATCTGAAATTTCACGTTTGATACCTTCTGATGCATCTTTGAACTCACGTATTCCTCTTCCTAAACCTCTCGCCAATTCAGGAAGTTTTTTGCCTCCAAAAAGTAACAAGATTGCAAACACAATTAAGATCATCTCTTGTGTTCCGATGTTTAGAAATGCTATTACTGGATTGTACATACTCTTTTTCCTCTTCTTTTGATTACTAACTAGATGCTAAGGTACATTTATATTTCTATAGTTCTTAGACCCAAAAGTAAATTTAAGATAATTTTAAGGTATTTGAAACATAAAAATTACTTAACAAAGTGCGGTTATTTGATGGGTGTAAATTGTTATATTTTTGCTAAATATTTTTTAATATGACGATAGGGCGGAAATATCTTCGTATTTTTGTGGCTATTTTTTGGGGAAATCGATTATGTTGGGAAAATTTAAAACATTTAAACCGTATTACAAAAGTACGATGGTATTGGCGGGGCCAGTGGTGATCTCACAATTGGGACATACGCTGGTGCATACCGCAGATAGTGTGATTGTTGGACATTTTGCAGGAACCATTCCATTGGCGGCAGTTTCGTTGGTACATGCTGTTTTTATGGTTGTTATGGTCATTGGTTTGGGGATAGCGTATGGCATCACGCCATTGATTGCGCAAGAGAATGGCCGTGATAATAAAAAAGAATGTGCTATTTTGTTGTCTAATAGCTTTTGGTTAAATATTATTGCGGGACTCTTGTTATTCGCATTGGTCTATTTTGGTTCAATGTTGGCGATCGATCACCTCAACCAAGATCCGGCTGTGGTGAAGGAGGCAAAGCCTTATTTGCTTATTCTGAGTTTATCGATGCTTCCATTAATGGTATTTAGCACCTTTAAGCAATTTGCTGAAGGCCTGGGGTTTACTAAGCAAGCGATGAATGTAACTATTTGGGGGAATGTACTGAACATTATTTTGGCGATCATCTTTGTCAAAGGGATGTTTGGCATCAGCCCAATGGGGGTCAAGGGAGTCGGATACAGTACATTGATCGACCGTGTGTTAATGATGTCTGTGATGATGACCTATGTCTTGCGATCGCAGAAATTTAAAGGATATATTCAATACTTTAAAGTGACATTGGTCGATCGGGAGCGATTGTTGAAGATCGTACGGATCGGGGCACCCGTGGCTATGCAATATGTCTTTGAAATTGGGGCTTTTGCAGGGGCATCCTTATTAGCGGGTACCATAAGTGCGACAGCGCAAGCTTCTCATCAAGTAGCCATACAGCTGGCCGCGATGACGTATATGATGGCGAGTGGTATTGCTGCTGCTGCAACAATCAAGGTGGGGAATAGTTATGGTAATCGAAATCTTTTTCGTCTCGAACGATTTGCCATCACGTCGTATCAATTGGTGTTGATTTTTATGGTGATTACAGCGTCTTTGTTCGCGCTATTGAATGATTATTTGCCTTATATCTTTACCTCAGATCATGCTGTGGTGATTATTGCTTCTCAGCTGTTGATTATTGCGGGCCTTTTCCAATTGTTTGATGGTACGCAAGTTGTCGGTCTGGGAGTGTTACGTGGGATGGGGGATGTGAATATACCAACCCTAATCACATTTATCGCTTATTGGATTATTGGGCTACCAAGCGGCTACCTCATGGGCGTCGTGTTTAACTGGGGTATCAAGGGGATTTGGTACGGGTTAACGCTGGGCCTGCTAAGCTCTTCGCTTTTACTGTACCTGCGGTTTCAATTGGTGATTAAGAAGAAAAAAATACAGTTCGAACAAAGTATGTTTAAGTAACAAAAAGTATATACTAAATAACAAAAAACGGCTCTGTTAAGAGCCGTTTTTTTATTCTGATTGCTAGATTACTCTATTGCTATCCCAGTTTTCCAGGTAGTCGGCCACACGTTTTAAGAAAGTACCTCCGAGGGCACCATCGATTGCACGGTGATCGTAAGAGAGTGACAGATACATCATATGTCTAATACCAATCATATCGCCATACTCTGTTTCTATGACCGCTGGTTTTTTCGTAATGGTACCGACAGCCAAGATTGCAGCTTGCGGTTGGTTAATGATAGGCGTTCCCATAATATTACCGAAAGCGCCGATATTGGTGAATGTAAATGTACCATCTTGGGTATCGTCAGGCTTCAATTTATTCGCCCGTGACCGTTGTGCGAGGTCGTTGACACTTTTACTCAACCCTACTAAGCTTAATTGATCAGCATTTTTGATGACCGGAACGATGAGATTGCCATTAGGCAATGCTGCAGCCATACCAATATTGATGTTTTTCTTCTTGATGATATTGTAACCGTCGATCGATATATTGACCAATGGAAAATCTTTGAGAGCCTTGCTAATAGCCTCGATAAACAAAGGGGTAAACGTGATGTTTTCTCCTTCGCGTTTTTTATAGGCATCTTTAACTTTATTGCGCCACAAAACTAAATTGGTGACATCTGCCTCAACAAAAGAACATACATGGGGAGAGGTCTGTACGCTTTTGACCATATGGTCTGCTATTAATCTCCGCATACGGTCCATTTCAATGATTTCATCACTGCCATTGGCAACGGTGTGAACATGCGACGGAGCGGCGGAGGTTATTTTTGGAGAATCCGTACCCATGCCCGTGCTAGTATTCGTGTGCTCTGCCGGAATGGCTTTTGTCGATTTTGAGGAGGAATCCCGATGCGATACATACGTTAAAATATCTTCCTTAGTCACTCTTCCCTCTGCTCCGGTACCCTGGATACGGTCAAGTTCATCCTGGGACAATCCTTCGTGGCGTGCTATATTTTTCACTAAAGGTGAATAAAAGCGAAGGGTATTTTCGTATGAAGAAGATGGAATTTCAGCTGTTAAATTGGGCAGCTGGTCTACACCTGGGATGTTCAATGCTATGATCTCTTCGGGAGTTGCCGCTGAAGGAGCGATATTTTCTTGTGCTTGAATCGCAGGTTCTTCATTTTCGCCTTCAATTTCTATAATTGCAACGACTTCACCAACTTGGACAGTCTGGTCTACAGTATAGCAATGCTCTTTTAAAACACCTTTTACAGGGGAAGGTACCTCTGAATCAACTTTGTCAGTTGCAATTTCCAATAAAGTGTCATCTTCCTCAATCAGGTCACCAGGTTGTTTTAACCATTTTGTGATTGTTGCCTCGGATACACTTTCTCCCATTTTTGGGAGCAAGAGTTTATATAAAGCCATATTTTTTAGCAATCTCGTTATAGAAAAACGAAGTTAAATAAATTGTGGTTTACTTTCAACAATTTAAAATATTATTCCTTAAATAACGTGTTTTTTGAAATATTATTTTACTTTATTGTGTATCCTGTTCTTTTTCTTTTACAAGCAACTTCCATAGAAGTAATAAAGCATTCATACGGGTACGTTCGATGTTCATCAGTCTGTCGTTATCAAATTGAAACTTCTTGGTTAAAATTTCCTTTTTCCCGGCAACAGCCACCCAAATAGTGCCAACTGGTTTCTCAGCTGTTCCACCACCTGGTCCCGCTATTCCAGTTGTCGCAATAGCATAGTCGGAAGAAAATGCCTTTTTTGAACCGGAAGCCATTTCGATAGCAGTCTGCTCACTTACTGCTCCATATTGGATCAGTGTTTCTTCCTCGACGTTCAACAATTGTTGTTTTAACGCGTTGGAGTATGGGATGGTACCACCAAGGAATATCGTGCTGCTTCCCGCTACAGCGGTTATTGAAGCGGCGAGGCTACCCCCGGTACAACTTTCTGCAGTAGTCAATGTAGCACCTCGGCGGCCAAGCTCTTTAATCAGATAGGGCTCGATGCTTGTGTTATAGTCCGCGATGACATGGTGTTGTAAACGATGGAGTAGCTTTGTTTTAAAAAGGGCAACCTGGAGCATAATGTCAGATTTATTCCTGCTTTTTCCAGAGAGTCTCAATCGGATAAAGGCCAAGGTTGGTAGATAGGCCAATTTTATGCTGGAAGGAAGTTCTGCTTCGATATCCTTTATTTCTTCTGCCAAATATGATTCTCCGATTCCGCCAACCAAAATGGTCTCGTGACAGATAAATAAGTCAGGATCCTGTTTGGCTAATAGGGGCAGCACATGTTTTTCCATCAGAAATTTCATCTCAAAGGGCACGCCAGGCATAAAAATAAACCTCTTTTGGTCCTGATGGACCAGCATGCCGGGCGCGGTGCCATAGTCGTTAAATAGGACCTCACAATTTGCTAAAACATCGGCCTGCTGTAGATTGATGTCGAGCATTGTTAGATTGCGCGATTCAAATATGTTGGTCACATGCCGAAGTACATGCTCATCGCGGATCAAGGTGGTTCCAAAATATGCTGCGGCCGTTTTTTTTGTCACATCATCTTTCGTCGGCCCCAGGCCTCCAGTGATTAAAATAAGATCTGCCCGCGTTGAAGCCTCTTTCAATGTCGTTGAAATAGCCTCTTCTGTATCAGGGATCGATGTCATTTGAACGATATCGACTTCGAATTGGAGCAGTTGTTTGGCAATCCAGCCTGAATTGGTATCAATAATCTGACCGATGAGAATCTCATCGCCTATGGTAATAATCTCTGCTTTCATCTTTAAAATAATTATGCGACACATCCCTACGGTGAAAAATACATATGTGGGTATGTATCGTGTTTGATTTTCTCAATCTTCTGGTGTTAAAATGTCCATGCGCTAGCGCCTAAAAAATGAAAATTCAATCCCAGAAGATTCAGTATATAAACTTACATAAAATTGCGGCTCAACGAAATGTTTAAGATGTATTTGATGGAAGAAGTTTTTTGAAAAGAAACTGAAAATTCTTTTTGGCCAATATGAATATAACATTTCAAAAAAAAAGCAGTTATTTTAAAAATAACTGCCTCCTGAACTGGCTCTTTTTGTGAGCTTAAGATCTTGTAAGATCGATGCCTTGGCACGAATGGTGACGTTGTAGCTTCGGAACCGCCCAAAAGGCATCCAGCCAAATGACATATCCCAACAATGCAGATCGCGATAGATATTGAAAGAGGTCATGACCACTTCCTTCTGTTTGAAATCGTACCCCGATTGAAAGGTGACTTTCCATTTTGGCGTAACACTGAAGTCGCCATGTAAATTCAATGTGCTTGTGATCTGGCTCTGCATTCTTCGTGTACTGGAGTTGAACGATTTTGCCATATTGAAACTGAACGATGCCGCAAGGTTCCATGGGATGTTAAAGTCCACAAATGCGTTTGGATCTGAGCTGATTCGAGCTAAGGCTTGTGCCTGTTCGGGAGTCATACCCGCTCCTGTCATTTCTTTTCTTAAAGAATCAATATTGTTATTACGTGATTTCGCAGCCTTAGGATTCAGACTATAGTCAAAGGAAAGACCAAAGTTTGTCAGGCGCGCAAGGCTACCGTCTTTAATGGCGTAGCGATTGACACGGACACCATTTTCGTTGACCGAATAAGGATCAAATGTACCGTTGAAGTTTACATTCATCTTTTGGTCGAAAAAAGCTGTACGGCCAGAGAAAGTAATTGGGGACAACTTTAGCGAGTCGGCCACAAAGTTGTAATTTCCACTGAACGTCAGACCTTGAAGAATAGGGATTTTCTTCATACCGCCATCCGTGGTGTCAGATTTACTTTTGACCTTTGCTTCGATATTATTGTCAATGGAGAAACCTATCCCCGCAGATTTTCCTGCGGAAGGGGAACCGTAGACACCCTGGCTAAAGATTGAGTATACATTTCTGTTTCCATATTGATCGTTATAATGCTGATAGAAACCATATTTTGGATCCGAAAAGTCGGGTCTATAGTTCAGGTTGATTGACGGTGTAACAACGTGTCTGATCTGCTTAAGGTTACCTATTTTAGGGAAATAATTACCATAAACCTTGGTCGAAAGTCCGGTCGATACCGAGTAATCGTATGCACGATTGAATCCCTGAACGGTATCGATACGTTGTTTATAACCTGCAGCGGTATTGTCGATGCTTTGTCGCGTACTTTGTAAATACCAACGTTCGGTATAGTTTACACTGGTATTGAACTGGAAATATTTAAAAGCATTGAGTGATAGACTGATTGGAATATTGTGTTGGAAACCATTTTGGAATTTTTTGAAACCTCCTGGTTTAAACAACAATGTATCAATGGTACTGACCGAGTTTTGCGCCTGGAAACTATAACCGACATTGATGCGTTGATACCATTTTTGTTCACCGACACGGTCTTTGCTGTCAAATGGATTAAAAGAGGATACGTTTAAGCTGATGTTGGGTAAACTCATCTGTATACTGCGTGTAGCCATGTCCTGGTTATGCGTTAAGCTGGCCGTGAGGTTTACCTTACCATCGGCAAATACTTTTCCATAACTGATGGACGATCCCATACGGTTACGGGCAAGATTTTCATAGGTATTTTGTGTACTTCCGGTTCCGGTATTTTGAAAGAAAGAACTTGTACCAAAGTTAACACTTGCAGAGAAAGATGTTCCTGGATTGGCTTCCTGCCGTTGGGTATGGTTCCATGTGACGTTAAAATCCTTATTAGAGCCGTAATTGGATGTTCCTTCAATACCTGTTTTGGTATTGGCGTAACGGATATTAAAACCACCGTTAAATTTGTAGTTGACGGTATAGCGCGTATTGATGGAAGCTTCCCACGAACCTTTAGAATACAAGGAACCTCTAATCTCACTGTCCCAGTAATCGTTGAAGGCCAAATACCAACCGATATCCCGCATGGAGAATCCTCTGGTATAATCTTCTCCAAAAGAAGGGAAGAGAAACCCGGATGCTCTTTTATCTGGTTTTGGGAAAAATGCAAATGGAAATGCCACGGGCATCGGTACACCCATCACGACAAGGTAGGCCGGACCAGAAATAATCTGATTTTTAGTGACAATTCCTTTGGTGATATGAATTCCAAAATGGGTATGTGGATAAGGTAGATTACAGGTACTATATAATCCCTTGTAAATAGACATTTCGTCGTAGATATTCTTTCGCACAATATTGGCCTGGATAAATCCACCATCAACTTCGGTCATAATACCGTAGGTATTTCCCTCTTGTTTTTCGTAATCATAATAAAGTGAGTCTACTGTTTTCGGTGATTCACCATTACCCATGATGACAATAGGACGCCCTACATATTTACCACTTTTGTCGTAGATCCCAGAAGCAAAAATCTTTTTCTTGTTTCGATCAAGACGGATATAATCGGCAGAAAGTTCAAAATCTTGGTACTTTACTTTTGCTCCGCGATAAAGGTGACTGATATTCTTGGCAACTTCAGATTTCTGCGAGTCAACCGCAATAATGCTCACTTCGGCCTGCAAACCACTTCCTTTTTTCTTGGTTGTATCGTTTACAGATTTGGTCGTATCTGCAGTTTTCGATTTACTCGTATCTTGCGATTTATTGGTCGCCCAAATAGGATCTTTACCTTGAAGTCCGTTCTGTTTTAATGGAATATTACTTTGAGCAAAGCTAGCATTGCTCATTGCAAGAATGATAAATAGTGTTAAAATGTTGATTAACGACTTCAAAATTAAAGACAAATGTTATTTTTGTGAAATAATGTTAAACTTCGAGAGACAAAATTAGTCAAAAAAGCAATAGAAAATATGTTAAATATCGTTATCTATTAAAGAAATAATATTGACGCATTTTGATTCGTTTATAGTAGAGCAAATAATTATTCAATGAAATCAGATTTAAGAATTAGAAAATGGTGTAGTGTTGTGTTCGCTACTTTGGGATTTTTTTTATTGAATTCTTTCACATTAAACAATGGGCAAGCAGTGCCTCCAGACTACCAAATAAAAACGATTGTAATTGATGCGGGCCATGGCGGTAAAGATACCGGAGCACAAGGGCGGCGATCGTTGGAGAAAAATGTAGCCCTTGAAGTTGCGTTAAAATTGGGAAAGCAGATTCAGAAAGATATTCCGGGTATCAAGATCATCTACACGAGAACGACGGATGAATTTGTTGAGCTTTACAAACGTATTCGCTTGGCGAATGCCAATAAAGCAGATTTATTTATTTCAATACACTGTAATTCCAGTGGTGCTAGCGCACATGGTACCGAAACATTGGTCTCTGGCTCGCATCGTTTGGGACAGCAAGATGCTGCAGTTCGTGAAAATGCGTCCTTGTTACTGGAATCAAACTATAAAGAAAATTATCAAGGATTCGATCCAAAAGACCCTGAAAGTGCTATCATCTTCTCCTTGATGAAAAACCGATTCCGTGAAAAAAGTATTCGTCTGGCGCAGATGATTGAAGGTGAGTATGTGAAGGCAGGGCGATATAGTAGAGGATTCTGGGAGAAAGGCTTAGCTGTATTGGCTGAAGCAGGTATGCCCGCTGTGCTTACAGAAATTGGCTTTATTAGTAATAGAGAAGAAGAGAGCTACCTATTGTCTGATGAAGGGCAGCAGGAAATTGTCAATAATTTAGTTTCGGCTCTGAAAATTTATAAAAATTCTGTAGAACGCTAAACAGATTTGCTTTTATGCTGTTTTAAACTTAAATTAATGATCATTACTAAATAGATTATTTGTGAAAATTTCAAACGAGACAAAAGTCGGCATATTAGCAACAGTTGCGATAGTTTTATTATTTATTGGCTATAGCTTTCTAAAAGGAAATGATGTTTTTAGCAGCGACAACACATATTACACAACTTATGAAGCTGTCGATGGCCTAACTCCATCAAAACCTGTTTTAGTAAATGGTTATCAAATCGGTCGTGTATCAAAAATGATTCTCCTACCTGATGGCAAAATTAAGACAGAGTTCAAAATACACTCCCATTATGACGTTCCAAAGAATACAATTGCGCGGATTTCAAGCACAGATTTGTTGGGAAGTAAGGCCATTGTTTTCGAAATGGGCAACAGTAAGGAATTGGCAAAGGATGGAGACTTTTTAGCTTCAGGTGTCCAACCGAATATTATGGATAAGGTTGAACCCATTCAAAAACGGATTGAAACAATTACCATTAAACTGGATTCAACATTATCGGTTGTCAATAATGTCTTAGACAAACAATTTCAGGATGACTTTAAAAGAAGTATTCATAGCATTTCCACTTCTTTGAAAAATGTAGAAGGCATCACCAAAGATGTCGAAGGTCTAGTGGGGGATGAAAAGGGGAGACTCAATCGAATCATGGCCAATCTCGAATCAATTACATCCAATTTTTCACAAAATGGCGAGAAAATCAACGCGATCATGTCTAATCTGAATAATATTACCGATAAGGCCGCCCGATTGGATTTTGAACATACCATGAACAAAGTAAATGCCGCAGTCAATGATTTTCAGGAGATCACGGGAAAAATCAATAGTGGTAAAGGATCTATTGGTTTATTGTTAAATGACGAAGCGTTATATAATAATCTCAATAATGCTTCAAAGGAAATGGATAATTTGATGAAGGATGTGAAAGAGAAACCCGGGAAATATATCAAACTTTCCATCTTTGGAAAAAAAGGCGAGAAATAGATTTAGCAATCAGATCAAATGGGATACATAAAAAAGCCTGCATATTGCAGGCTTTTTGTTTTTATATGTCCACTCCCTGAGTAACGCTTTTTGGAATTTAAACAGGTGAAGGCCGACTTTGTCAGTTGCGAAAATACCTGATTTTACAAGCGGATTTTGCACATCTCGTTATAAAGTTTCCTTAAGCCAGGTAAAGAATTCTCTTTGCCAAACTTGTGCGTTTTGTCCTGACAGTACCCAGTGATTTTCATCAGGTAGGTAGACCAGGCGGCTCTTAATTTTTTTGAGCTGAGCCAATTGGAATGCCGCTAACCCTTGTCCGATTGGAACACGATAATCTTTTCCGCCTTGAAAGATTAAAATTGGTGTGTGCCAATTATTTGCTTTTTCAATGGGGTTGAATGCGGTATAGGATTTCTCATTTTTGCTATCCCAGTACGCCCCACCCAGTTCGTGATTGGCAAAAAAGAGTTCTTCTGTGGTACCGTACCAGCTTCTCATGTCGAATAAACCATTGTGCGCAATGAAAGTTTTGAAACGGTTTTGATGCACGCCAGCTAGCTGATAAACCGAGTACCCACCATAACTAGCTCCAATCGCCGCACGACGAGTTGTATCTACATAGGATTCTTTGGAGATATCGTCTATCGCTGTCAAGTAATCCCGGATTGGCTGACCGCCCCAGTCCTGAGAAATGGCTTCATTCCATTTTACACCCCAGCCAGGCATACCCCTGCGGTTTGGAGCGATGACAATATAGCCTTGTGATGCGATCAATTGTAAATTCCAACGGAAGGAGTAAAATTGCGTCAGGGCAGATTGAGGGCCGCCTTCACAGTAAAGTATGGTTGGATATTTTTTTGCAGGGTCAAAGTTTGGCGGATAGATTACCCATGAAAACAGATCGGCTCCATCGGATGCCTTTGCGATACGTTTTTCAATTTTGTTTTCGCTAATGCTTGCATATTTTGCATCGTTGACTTTAGTGACCGGAGTTAAAGATTTGGTTTTTAGATCAAAGATGAAGATTTCGGTTGCACGGGTAAACTTTGTAGAGCTAACGATTAATTTGTCAGCTACTTGGCCTACAATACCGGTGATGTCAAAGTCACCTTCTGAAATTTGATGTATTTTTGGTAAACTTTTAGCTTTGATATTGGTCGGTACTTCAAGTTCAAATAATTGAACTGTGCCTTTCGTTGCAGCTGTAAAATAGATTTTCCGGTTGTCGTTGCTCCAGATAAAACTATTGACGGTACCATCCCAATGTGCTGTTAGGTTAAGTCGAATCGAGCTATTCTTATCAAATAGCATGATGTCATTTTTGTCCGATTCATAACCATCGGTCTTCATGCTGAGCCACGTTAGGCTTTTCCCATCGGGAGAATAGGTTGGGGCTGTATCATACCCATTCATTCCTTCTGTCAGGTTAGACGTCGTTCCGCTAGCGAGATCATAGCGATAAATATCGGTGTTGGTACTGACAGCATAATCTGTTCCGAATTTCTTTTTACAGACATAGAGCACTGCCTTGCTATCGGGAGACCAGGCAAAATCTTCTGCGCCACCAAATGGTGCCTGAGGGCTGTAGAAAGCTTGATCCTTTAATAGGTCTACCGGCTCGCCAACTTTACCATCAATATAACTCGCCACAAAAGGATGACTGAATTTGCCATCATTGAAGGTATCCCAATGTCTGTAGTCTAAGTTGTCATAGATATAAACGTCCGACTTTGGTAGTTCGGGATATTTATCTGTGCTGTGGTATTTTTTTACGAGCACGGACTGGCTGAAGAGTATTTGTTTTCCATCAGGAGAAAACTTGACATTTTCTAAAGCAATATCGCCATTCGTCAATTGAACTGCTTCAGCCTTAGATAGGTTCTTCTTCCATAACTGCCCCTTTAACAAATAAATGACGTCGCCATTTGGTTCGATCTGAACGACTGTTTCACCACCTTTTTGGTCGGTGAACTGACTGCTAGTCCCGTTTGTGAGTGAAACTGTATAGAGATTTTTTTCACTTGAATTGCTCTCCAGATTATAATTGGAAACACCGTATACCAATGTTTTGCCGTCTGCAGAAAGTCCTTCGGCCGAAACACGACCAAGGTCCCAAAGTGTAGTTGGGTTGATCGGTTGTGGCGATTCCGACACTAATTTGGAGTTATTTTTTCCGTCTTTGCTTTCTTGCGCATTGCTTAGGTTACACGCCATAATCGCTAATGTAAGTATTGTAAGTTTTTTCATCTGTTTAAACATATCTATGCCGCTGAAAAATTTCTTCGCAAGTTACAGAATTTGGTCATAAATGCTAAGTCGAGTAAAAAAATAGCCATCTATTTCATTTAGAAATGGCTTATTAGAATTGTAAATCCTTATTTTTTTAATAGTATCTGAATTAATACCCAATAAAGTCGAAGACGTTGTTTATTGATCCACATGGCTATTATCAAATTGATACCAGTTTATTTTTGTTGAAACGCGCATCAAAATCGCCAAAATGATAAAGATGCCAATTGTTCCAGCGATAAGGGAATAATCCCGAAGTTGCATGAGGATATAGATAAAAAGATAAAATAAAGCCAGAATAGAACTCAGCAATAGCGCCGATTTCTGGTCTTTGGTAATTGATTTAATGAAACTGCCAATCAACATAACTGTAGCGACTGAAGCCGTTAAGTAAGCTAGATTAAATCCAATATGCTCGGATAGCGCGAGCAGCAATGTATAGAAAAGAACCATAGCTGCTCCAATCAGAATATATTGGATGATATGGATCCGTTTTTTCTTGATCACCTCGGTGAATAGGAGCGAAGTAAAGGTCAGGATGATAACTAAAATACCATATTTGGCGACCCGTGTTGTTTTTTGATAGTTATTGATATCTGGTAGGAAGTTAATTGTAATCATGTCTGCGTTATCCAATAGGTTATTTGCAGAGGCAATTGTAGTGCTGACGGCTTGTGCTGGCTTTTGCTCATTGCCCTCATTTCCATTTTCGAGGTTGTTATCGAACTGAAAGATCGAACGGGCATCGCCTGTCCATTGTTGCGGCAGCTTCCGACTGAAAGAAGGGATTTCCCAGGAAGCCGAAAAATTGGAGGTTTCGGTATTACGTTTGCCCGGTAAGAATGCACCTGTGAAACTTGGATTAGCCCAGTTACCCTTAGCCTGGATGTTTGTCTGATCACCCAGCGGAAGAAAATTCAATGATTTGGATCCTTTTAGATTTAGTTTTATCTTAAAACGATTGTCTGTTTTCTGCGGATCCAAAGGTACAGGACAGACTAAATTTTGCGTAAATAATTTGAGATTATTAAAGTCTGGGTCGAAAGTCAATTCATTGCCATCCCAATTCAAGGATGGGCGCTTGCCTAAGCCTTTAAAATCCTGGATGCCGAAAATAAGCTTACTGCCTTTCCAGTCAATTTGCTCATTTGGGATCTCGAGTTTTTCTAGGGATATTTTGTCAAAAGAACCGTCTAATGTGATGTTGCTGTTGTAAACTACGGCATTATAAATACCTCGAGAGAGATGCTGTGGCGTTATATCGGTTGTGATATTGGATGTTTTGGGTAAGACAAATATCCATTTCAGCTCTTCTCTAAGGTTCGATTTTTCGGCTTTTTCGGCAGAAAGTGGTATAGTCTCGCGATAGGGGATAGCCAACACAGGACTGGAAATAACCTGCTCCTTTCCCCAGTTTAATGCAATACCGCCAGAAACTTCCTGTTCCCTATTTTTCCGTTCTTCTATTAAATCGCTTATTAACGAAAGTGGAATGAGCAATATCAGGGAAAGAAAGAAAATGACAAATAACTTTAGGACAGTGGAATTACTGATTTTCTCAAAAAATGACGATTGCTCTATCGATGATGAATTGTTGTAGTCCATGATTTTAGTTGTTTAAATCTATTTGAATATTTTTACTGTATAAGGCAATTTGAAGCTCCGTTAATTGCCAATGAAGGATTTCTTTAAATTCTAAATGATGGAAGTTTTGGAGCGATCGACCTTTCTGAAAATGTCTTTTGTAATAACCGAAATGCTCGGGAAATAAGATTCCGCCAATAAAAATCATTGCCATAAGATAGAGGCTGATCTTTCCATTACCAAGTAAGAGGAATTGCATGGCAATTTCATCTTGTATCTCTGTTCCGGTTTCAGTCAGGATATGAAATACATCGTGATTTTCCAGTTTGGGCATGACATCGAAACCTTTACTTTCATAAAAGAGCCCCAGATTATGGCCGATGCTTCCAACGGGGTAGGTCATAAAATTTGCCTTAGATATTCCCCAAGCTTTTTTGTTCCATTTAAAGATGTCTGCATATACTTTGGAAGACCAATTATAGAGGTGCAGCATCAGTTTTAATCGAATTCCTTTCATTTAATCATGTTTTAAAAGTACTTTGATTTTCAAAGTAAATGAATAAAAAAATTATTTGTATTGTTGCTTTATTAAATTTTCAAGTGCAATAAGGTGATTTTCAAAGGCTTTAAGTCCTTTTGTCGTTCTTTTGTATCGGGTGTTCGGCTTCCGGTCTACAAAGCTTTTTTCGACACTAATGTATTCCTCTTTTTCCAATGTTTTTAGGTTGGAAGCAAGGTTACCGTCGGTTACGTCCAACAATTCTTTCAATGAATTAAAATCATATTCTTCATTGGCAGCGAGAACACTCATAATTTGGAGGCGAACCCTGTTTTCAAATATTTTGTCATATAAGGAAAGATCTAATTTCACGATTCGTACTTTTTGTAAACGATAAAACCATAGATGATGTGTAGCACACCAAATCCTAATCCCCACAATAATAAGCCGTTGTCCGGGAAACATATACCAATCAAACCCAGGCAGATTTCCAGTATACCCAGGCCTTTTGCTTCTGCAAAGGTATAGATGCTACCCGCAGTCAGTGCCAGTCCATAAAAGATCAGGAGCATAGCAGCAATCAGCTGGTAGTAGCCTTGGACAAAAAACAACAAGGAAATCATGCCACCCGTTAGTAAGGGGATTGAAACTGCAAATAAAAGAGATTTGCTTGTAATGTTCCAAATCGACTGCTTATTTTTTCTCGCTTTTTTACGTGCCATTAGCCAGCCGGTCACCAGGGATGATAAGAGGACGATGAGCGCAATCATTAAAAACAGTAGGGGCTTATTCAGATTTTCGCCCAAGAGTAGCGCGGTACTTTCGGGTTGCTGTAGAATATAGTATCCCAATAGTGTTCCCAGCAAAGCATAACAGCCCATGAGTACACCTGATAATCCGCTTATTGAAACAAATTTGGACGATTTTTCCATTAATGATCTGATCTGTCCAAGTTCTCTAAATAAATCTTTCTGTTCCATAAATGTACTTTGATATTCAAAGTAAATGAATAATAATGAATTATGCAAGGGGTTGGGAGAATATTGAAAAAAAATAAAAAAAAGAGTAGAAAATACTTGCAGGATATAGGTTTGGTTTCTATCTTTGTGGCATCAAAAGAAATCCTAATGCGGAAGTGGCGTAATTGGTAGCCGCACCAGACTTAGGATCTGGCGCCGCAAGGCGTGGGGGTTCGAGTCCCTTCTTCCGCACTTGATGTCCTCCCGAACTTAAAACCTCGGGAGGATTTTTTTATGAATGCGATATAGCTAAAAAGAGTATGAATATTTCACACGAGAATGTAGATGCAATCAATGCGGTAGTCAACGTCGCATTAGCACCTGAAGATTATAATCCTCAAGTCGACAAAGAGATTAAAGCGCAAGCTAAAAAAGCAAAATTACCAGGTTTCCGTCCAGGTCAAGTTCCTGTGGGACATATCAGACGTACTTATGGTAAATCTATTTTATTTGACGAGATCAATAAATTAGTGAATGAGAAAATCACCAATTATATTGCTGAAAATAAATTAGAAGTTTTAGGTCAACCACTTCCTTTGGAAGATGATGCACAATACAGCTGGGATTATAAAGACAATTTCAACTTCAAATATGAAATTGGTCTTGCTCCTGCTTTTGAATTGCCTTTTACTGCTGAGACTGAATTTACTTCGTACGAAATCAAAGCTGATGAAGAGACATTGGCAGATCGTATCAAGAACTTGCGTCGTAGCTATGGAAAAATGACTAATCCAGAAGTATCTGAAGAAGGTGATGTATTATATGCAACATTGAAACAAGATAAAGAGGAAGGTCTAGAAAAAACAACTTCTATCCGCACAGATATCGTAGAAGATGCTAAGATCAAAAAATCATTAGTTGGTCTTAAAAAGGACGATGTTGTTAAGATTGATGTTAAAAAAGCATTCAAAACTGAAGATTTAGCACGTATCTTAGGTATCACTGAAGAGGAAGCAACTGCTTTAGACGTCACTAAATTTGAATTGACTGTTAAGAATATCAACCGTTTAGAGGAAGCTGATCTAAACCAAGAATTTTTCGATAAATTATTCGCAGAAGGTGAAGTAACAGAAGAAGCTCAATTCACAGAAAAAGTGAAAGAAGAAGTTGAGAACTTATTCAAACAAAATTCAGATCAAAGATTACGTAATGATATGTATACTTTTGGTATGGAGAAAGTTGATGTATCTTTCCCTGAAGAATTCTTGAAAAGATGGTTGAAAGCAACTAACCCAAGCATTTCTGAAGAAGAATTGAACGAAGGTTTTGCTGACTTCTTGAACAACTTGAAATGGACAATCATCGAAAACCGCGTTGTTACTGAAAATGGTCTTGAAGTTAAATATGATGAAGTTATCAATTTAGCAAAAGAACGTATCTACGCGCAAATCAAGATGTATAACATCAACGAAGAACCTTCTGATGAGCAGTTGAACCAATTTGCAATTCAATTGTTGCAAGATAGAGAGCAAGGTAATCGTTTGTTCGAAGAAGCTAAAGCTTTAAAAGTATTTGATCACTTGAAAGGTTTAGTGAAATTGAATGCTACGGACATTGAATACAAAGAATTTGAGAAATTAGCATAAGCGAATTTTTTAAATAAAAAAAGAGTCCTTCCATTTATTTGGAGGGACTTTTTTATTGCAGTCCGGTAGCGGATTATACACTATTCGTTTATAGTTGTTCAGCTCATCCACAGATCGCCTGTATAGGAAGTTATATGACGCTGGAAAAGGTCGACTGGTGGAATCGAGGCGGAGCTCAGAATAGGCGCAATGCGGTTGGGATTAAAGGTGGACTGCCAGAATTGAAAGAAGCCTACTGGAATGGCAAGAGACCTATTGAAATAGCAAAGGGATTATTCAGCAAGCTTAATTGACCTTGCTTTTCTTTGTTTCAACAGGAGCTGTTGTAATCGTCTTCTTACCAAAAGGGAATAGCCTTTTCAAGAACTCCGAGAAGGTGTTGAATTCTTGCCGATAGAGTAGTCCGAAAGCACTAATATATTCGCCGTCATTGGGGCTAAGAAGAAAGTTGCGTGTATTTAGGCGATTGGAAGCACGTAGGACCAAGCGTCCATCCTTTCTTAAATAAAACATAGCCTCGGCATCGGTTGAGACCCGATCCGAAAACACATTCAAATCTGTTAGCGCCTGACTTCTACGGTCGGAGATACCGCCTGTCAAAACAAGTCTGTCGTTGAATAGACGTAGTGAGGCAGATGCGTCATTTAAAGATTTGATATTAATATCAAAGAAATTGATGTTTAGCGATTGGGCTATGATGTTGTTGATTTGGTTGAATGCTATTTCAGTTCCTGCAGATAGCAAAGTGTTATTGACTTCTTTACCAAAGTCTGTCTGTGTGCCAGGTGTAAAACTTCGTCTCACGATTAGACTAAGCGCCTGTTGATTGACATTGTTGGCATCTGAAAAGTATCCCTGCAGTTCATCCTTAACTCCGGGGTTTTGTGGAAAGTTGATGTCAAATGTGATTTCCGGCTGACTTAACTGCCCTTTTAGGATCATATCGGCCTGTGCCAATACACGTTCAGGGTTTTCTTCCCGGCCTGCAGCATTATACAACGGTGCTAAGCTTGTTCTTTGTTGGTAGATGGCATTGATATTAATGTTCGCTTCAGTTGGGTTTCCCGCCCATCGTACTGTTCCGCCTTCTTTGAGATCAAAAATCTTGTTGATATAATCTTGAGCGGTGAAATTGAATTTTCCGCTGTTTATAATAAAATCCCCAAACATTTCAAAATCTCCCAATGAAGATATCCGCATGTTGAGATTGCTATTTCCCCTTCCTGATAACTCGCCCATACTGGAGAATAGATTTATTTCTGCATTCGGGTTGATCAAGAGGTCCATATTCATCGTCAGACCGTTGAAATCTCGTTTCTTAACGTTTTTCTTTGTTTTGGTCGAGTCTTTCTCAATAAAGTAGATAAAGTCCGTATCTGATATTGTACTGGCACTATTAAAGGGAATATTAATAACGGTGTTTTCTTCGGATTTAGCCCGTATATTGATATTCATGGCAGACGTTAGTCCTTTAAACTGAAAAGTGCCCGAAGCGTAAGCAGTGCCATAATATACATTATTGTCCTTTATTGTGGTATTTAATACCAGGAAATTCTTCGTCTCTGCAGTTACATCGATATCGGGATCACTCAGTTTGTTGAGATCTACAACGCCATCAATGGTTGCTATATTGTTTTTGGGATCGTATACTTTTAGCCCTGTGAGAAAAATTCGGTTATTGGTAACCGCAATTTCGTCAGAAAGTCGGTAGGGTGTTTTGAGGTAATTGATAACCATCGAAGCATTATCCAATTTTCCGGAACCTGTAATTTTGGGGTTCAGGATATCGCCTTCGATATCGAGGTCTGCATTGACCTTGCCCTGAATATTGGATACCAGGCTTCGTAAAAAGGGCTGGAAAACAAACACATCTGTGTTTACGAGTTTAGCTTTGAGATTAAGCTTATTGTTTTCACTTAAATGGTTATAGGAACCTTGTAACTGAATTAATTTATTTCCTTCCTCTATCTTGCTGTCTAGTTTTACCAGTTGATTCTCGGGGTCGTAGTTGGCACTCAGGGCTAGTGAGCCGATGGGAATATTGTTATAGAGGATAGGTGAAGTTTTTATATTGGCTACAACAAATGCAGCTTTGAATACAGAATTAACTTCAATATTTCCGTTTAAGTTGCCGGAGAGATTGATGCCATGTGGCTTGGTAATACCATTTAAGGATGTAAGATTAAAGTCCTGAAATTTGAGATTGATCTGATCACTGACTTCGTTTGACAGGATGCCATCGATATGAACTTTTTGTTCGTCATGACTCAGCGTCAGTTTTTCAAAGTACCATTTTCCTTTCGATATTTTCAATTGCGCATCATTATTGACAAGCCACCGCTCTTTATTGATTAAGATATTCGATGGATAGAAATTGATATAGGCAGGTTTGGCATGGGCAAAGCGTATAACGCCATTGAGATCCAGACTATTGCTCGCTTCAAGTTCCGACATTTTGATGTTGAATTGTAAACTGTCGTTTGCCAAGGTGTTTGAAATATTGACGTTTTTAATATAGGTACTGTCGGTAAAATTGATGCGATCGATGGAGGTCTGCAATTCCATATTTTTCAAATTGGCATTTTGATCCACAATCAGGTGAGTTAGTCGAATACCATTGTATTTGAATTCAGGTGCGTAAAAATTAAAACTGGCCGTTTGTTTTTCACTTTCAAATTTTGCATTGAGCGTCGCACCACTGTCTAGAGCAATGTCTTTTCGGAAGAATGTTGCGATCGGTTTAAAAGAAGTTATATTAATATTCAGGTCAAAGTCCTGGCGATTAAAAATGTTGTTTTCAAACCCGATTGCCGGAGCGTAGCGCATAGCTAAAGCTTTAAAATAAGGAACGATTGTATTGAGGTCTATTCTTCCTTTAAGATCAATGTGTCCGATAGCCGACTGCAAGGTAAGGGAGCGTGCATTTTCATCTCCTTCGGCAAGGAAATTGATATCGCGGATGACGAATTGACCCTTAGAGGAAGTGAAATTGACACTGTCTGATTTAAATTCACCGGTAACATTATTGATGTTGTCCCCAATTAAACTGGTGTGGAATTTCGTGTTAATAATATTGATGGAATCCCCCTGAAAGAAGTTGAGCTTTTTTAGATTCGCTTGTTGGATATCAGCATCCAGGTGATAGTTGGGTTTGACAGACCAATCGATATCTGTGGTAAACTGTAGTTTTAAATTTGGATCATATATTTGCCCTGAAGCAAGAACTAACTGTTTAGCTGTATTTCCTTCAATTTGTATATGTTGATAGCTGTAATTCTTGAAATTGAAATTACTGAGATCTCCTTTTATCTTTAAGCTCAGTTTCTTGGGGTCGGTACCTGTTCCGTCAACCTGTAGGTTGAAGCCTGTAGTTCCCAGATCTTTTAGTTTTGTTATCCTACCTACATCGAACTTTTTAGATTGAAAATTTCCCGCATATTTTATTTCCTTCTGGATATCCAATAAGGCGTCCGCTTCAACATTACCGATTGCAGTCGTGAATACTCCCTTGGTCTTAAATTTATTGTATAGGCCATTTAGGCTACCTTTGAATGAAAATTTGTTGAATATCTGAACAATTTCAGGGAGTTTAAAATTTTTTAGATTGCCGAGATCGCTAATAACGTCATTTAAGTCTTTGTGCTCAGATGAAATTACTACACTGGGAACAATAAATTTAGTTTTGTCAATATCAGGTAGACCGATAATCTGAAGCTTACCTGCCAAACTGGTTTTTTTTCCAATTGTTAAATCGACCTGTGATGCGTTGATGGAAGATACCGTTCCTTCTAAATTTGCGCGCTTGATATTCACGTCAAATTTGACTTGGTGCATAGGAGAGGAAAAGAAAGCAATATCCTCGGAGTGAATACGGGAGTCCCGAACACGAAGTTTTACATGAACTTTATTGATGAAGTCCGAAAAATCGTCAAAGCTGTTGTAGCTAAGCTTGATGTAATTTTTGAATGTAGAACGGTTGGTGGCTAGCATAAGCTCGCTGAGTTCAATGCTTGTCTTGCTTACTGTCGTTTGTCCAAGAAGGCCTTTGATCACTAGACCTTTCTTTTCGCGCAGATTGAATGTCTTTATGTTCGCCGAAATTTGATTGGAATCTATTTTTATCTTATCAAAATGGGCGTTAAGTTTGGAAATACCTAAATCTCCAAAATCGACCACTTTATTGTAATGCTTACGTCTATGATTAACATAGCTAAATGTATTGTTCTTAATAATCAGTTCCTTTATATCGAAGATGATTTTTTTTGAACTTTTCTTTTTTTCTTTTTTAGGTGGGTTAAAGTAACGGATTAAAAATGAGATATTGGAGCTGTCCTGAAATTGCTCAAAAGTGGCTTCGGTATCTTCAATGGTTAGTTTGTTGATCACAATTTTGTTCAATTCAATGAATTGAGAAAGGTTGACGTTGGCTTCTAACCTTCCTGATTTTAATATTTCTTTTCCTTGTGGACTATAGAGTTGAAAATCTTCTACTACAATAGATTTAAAAGGTTTGAAATAGATGCTTTTGAGGCTTATTTTAGTGTTTAGTTCGTTGGATAAATAGTCGACAGCTTTTTGGGCAACATAATTTTGTACCGGTTTCAACTGTAGTGATAACGCCAATGCAAGCAGTATAATGAATATACTACCAAGGACTATTGACACTATTTTAATTATTTTTTTGATACTTTTGTATTAAAATTTATTACCTCAAGCTATGGCTATTATTTTAGGGATTGAATCCTCTTGTGATGAAACCTCCGCTTCTATCTGTATTAACGGTGAAATTCATTCAAATGTTATTGCAACTCAGGCAATCCACGCAAAATATGGTGGAGTGATTCCCGAGCTTGCTTCACGTGCTCATCAACAAAATATTATTCCAACAGTGGAAGAAGCCATTCGCCAAGCAAAAGTAAGCAAAAATCAAATAGATGCAGTGAGTTTTACGCGGGGGCCTGGATTATTAGGTGCACTTTTGGTTGGAACATCATTTGCAAAATCATTTGCACTTGCACAGAATATCCCTTTAATTGACATAAATCATATGCAGGCGCATATCCTGGCTCATTTTATTGAGGATCCGAAGCCGAATTTTCCGTTTTTATGTCTTACTGTTTCTGGTGGTCATACGCAAATTGTATTGGTGAAAGATTATTTTGAAATGGAACTTTTGGGAGAAACATTGGATGACGCGGCAGGGGAGGCTTTTGATAAAACAGCTAAAATCCTGAATCTACCTTATCCCGGTGGACCGCTTATCGATAAATTTGCAAGAGAAGGTAATTCAGCCGCTTATAAGCTGCCCGAACCACAGATTCCAAGTCTTAATTTTAGTTTTTCAGGATTGAAAACTGCGATATTGTATTTGGTTCAAGATCAATTGAAGCAGAACCCAGATTTTCTGACACACCATATGGCCGACTTATGTGCTAGTGTACAATCGCGTATTGTATCAATCCTACTAAATAAATTGAAGAAAGCAGCAAAGGAAACTGGTGTTAAGGATATTGCTATCGCGGGTGGCGTTTCGGCGAACTCTGGCCTGAGGCAAAGCTTAATTGAAATGGGCGAGAAATACAATTGGAGGGTGTTTATCCCAAAATTTGAATATTGTACCGATAATGCAGCGATGATTGCTATTGCAGGTTATCACAAGTTTTTAAAGAAAGATTTCGTTGGTCAGGACGTTGCTCCTATGGCTAGGATGCATCTGTAGTTAATACGGGTATATGAGTTTCCCCGGACACTGTCCTTCGGTGTCGGGGAAACTTAAACTTGTTTATTTATAAGGGGGAACTGTACCCATAGGCTTGTGCCGCAGAGGTAAATAAATTTTTCTTTGGCTGGTAAAAGTTCAGTTCATAGCCCTCAGCACCCCAAAAAATGCTGATAAAACTAATTCCTTGCTCAGAACGCAATATGGTTAGTATCTGAAAAGCCTCGTTGTCAAACTGACCGCCATCATCAACACGCCAAGTGCTGATATCATCGTATAAAGCCGGGAAATCCAAATTGATCAGCTGTTCGTCCTTTGCGTAGGAAAATACAGCTAAAGCAGAGTCTTGTTGATTTTCAAACACCGTAAGATTAAACTCGGACTGATCACTGAGGATCGCAACTGTCGTACTTTTATTAATCTTCCTATTGTATTTCTTTTCAAGCTGCTCCTTGATCTCTGGAGAAGTTTCTTTTTGAACTTTTGTAAACTTCTCAATTTTATACTGATCTATAAAAGCTTTGTTGACAAGCATACCAAATTCGCCAGACTTGATCGCGTCACTAATTTTAAATAACGAACCTTCACTATTCGCAAAGTTCTGGGCGGTCTGTCTTCCGTTACTCTCTTTGTTGTCCATTTTATTCTGAACAAATTCAAGCGGGCTTACCTGATTTTCCACAATCACATAGTTGTATTTTTCAGGTCCTTCCATCGCTTGATCCATAGGTAAAGCGATAAGTGAATCTTTTTGTTGGTTTAAAAAACCAAAATATGGCGAAATAGTCTTTTCCTTGTTTTCGTGCTTGATTGCAGTTTTGGATTGATTTTGATTATTCCCGCAAGCATACAATGTAAGTAGAAAAATAGCTGAAAAAAGTGACTTCATAAGTATTTTGAATTTTTTTGTGAAATATAAGGCTTTCGCTCATCATAATGAAAAGATTTAAACTTTAATGTTATGATGAACTCTAAATTGAATATCTACCGCAAAGAATGGCTGGACGTTATTTTTGCTGGTCGCAACAAAATGTACGGTGCTTACGAGTTGCGAAATCTCTCTGATAGAGCAACAAATATGGGGTTAGGAATTGTTGTTTCTTTTGCAGTTTTGCTGATTGCAGGATCCTATACATATAATAAATATTTTAAGCAAACTGTTCCGGCCGTGATTTATGAAGTACGAGATATTGGACCCGACATGCTGGAAGAAATTCAAAAGAAGGTGGAGGAAAAAGAGGAGGTTCCTGAAGAACCTGTTATGATGCAGGAAAAAGCTCCGCAGCAAGTTGCCCAAGATGTATCCAAATTTGATTTGGTTCGGATGCCCGATATAAAAGTGACCGCAGCGAGCAGAGTTACCGAAGAGCTTGTGAGTCAGGATGAGTTGAAAAACCCCAATACAATGACCTCAAGGATCACATTGAAAGCAAATCCATCGGGGACATATATTGCGCGCGGTGAATTTGGTTCTTCAAAAAGAGATGGTGATATTACTGGTTCTAAAGATGGTTCATTATCGGGAGGCGGAACTGATGATAATGCTAACAATACATTTACATCAGTAGAAATTATGCCAACACCTGTGGGGGGACTGCCTGCCTTTATGAAGTGGATCGCCGAGAATTACAACTTTCCACAACAGGCCTTAGACCAAGGAGTTTCGGGTGTTATAGAGGTTTCTTTTGTCGTTGAGAAAGATGGATCACTGACAGATATTGCTGTTAAACGTGATATGAAATTTGGTACGGGAGATGCTGCTATAAACTTATTGAAGAAAGCGAAAAAATGGAAACCAGGAGTGCAAAACGGGCTTAAAGTACGTGTAGCGTATACTTTACCGATTCGTTTAAGTGCTGTTTCCCAATAAATGGTTCTTAACTTTATTTAACAGATCATCAATTAAACTTTCGATAGCCGAGACGACTCTTACTGATAAATAAGTTGAAAATGAGTACTTATTAAAAAGAATGATTGTTGGTTTTATAAAAAATAAAGAAATGAAAAAGTTGATGTTAAGTTTGGCGCTATCTGGATTGATGTTAGCCGGTTTCGCTCAAGAAAAAAAAGATGTTAAACCAGAAATGAAAGAAGTGCAAGCTTCTATGCATAAACATAAAACAGGAAGAATGCACGATAGTTTTAAAAATAAAACTCCAGAGGAAGTTGCTAAAATGAAAACTGATCGCATGGATCAAAAGTTGAAATTTACAGATAAACAGCGTAAAGATATCTATGCTTTTAATTTGAAGCAAGCAAAGGATCATCAGAAATTAGCTGCTGAACGCAAAGAATATCGAGCAAAAGTGAAAAAACAACGTGTGGCAGAACATGAAAAAATGATGGGAATGTTAACTCCAGAGCAACAAAAAACGTTAAAGGATTCCTATGCTGAAAATCGTAAAATGCACAAAGAACATTGGAAAAGAGACAGACAGCTGAAAAGAAAGGACTTTAGAAAAGGAGAAGTGAATAAAACAAATGATGCTGAAGTAAAAGCTTCATAACAATTAAACAAGGATAGTTTTCATATTAAATAGTGGTGAGTGTTAGTAGAGGAGGGAACCATTGGTTCCCTCTTTCTTTTTTGTTATTCTTTATTTTTTTGATGTTCTTTCCATTGTTTAGAGAAAGATTTGTCTGCCAATTTTGGTAGTTCCCGTTGATCTCCCCAGGTTTTCTGAAAGAGTTTTTTGAGGAAGAAATTCTTGAATTTTCCGCCAAAGAAATCAATCAGTTTTCTTCGCATTATCCCGTAGGTGAACCACTGCCAGACTTTTTGTTCCGTTTTTGTTGCCAGCCCCTGATCAACTGAATCTTTTCTGTTGACGAGAAGCATGCGCTGTATGTCAATACCAACGGGGCAGACCTCGGTGCATTTTCCGCAGAGTGTGGAGGCGTAGCTCAGGTGTTTGAATTCCTGCATGCCATTTAAATGCGGCGATATCAACGATCCAATAGGTCCTTGATAAGTCGTTTCATAGGTATGTCCACCGATGTTCTGGTAGATTGGACATACATTCAGACAGGCGCCACAACGGATGCAGTACAAACCCTGACGTTGTTCTTTTTGCGCTAAGAGCTTGCTGCGGCCATTGTCAAGCAGTATAACATACATTTCTTCGGGGCCATCTGATTCATAAGGCTGTTTTGGCCCAGTGAGTAGCGTATTGTATACTGTTAGATTTTGACCCGTGCCATGTGTGGACAGGAGTGGCCAAAAGACTTCTAAATCTTGTACATTGGGAATGATTTTTTCTATTCCAACGACGGCGATATGTGTTTTGGGGAAGGTCGATGTCAATCGGGCGTTTCCTTCATTTTCGGTAATTGCTATACTTCCAGTTTCAGCAATTAAGAAATTGGCTCCAGTAATCCCAATTTCTGCCGATAGGTAACGATCTCGAAGTAATTCACGGGCCTTCATTGTAAGTTGCTCCGCAGATGCATCTAGTGGTGTGTCAAATTTTTCGTGAAAAAGCTTGGCAATATCTTCCAGGCTCAAATGCATGGCCGGTGTAACAAAATGATAGGGCTTTTGATCCAGCAGCTGAATGATATACTCGCCAAGATCAGTTTCTATGGCTTCAATATTTTTGGAAGCCAGAAAATGATTAAGCTCAATCTCTTCTGTCGCCATCGATTTTGACTTTACGACAGATTTTGCTTTTTTACGTGCAATGATCGAATAGATTTCGTCCAAGGCTTCCGTAGCATCATTGGCCCAGATTACTTTTCCGCCTCGAGCCGTGAAGTTTGCTTCAAATTGCAACAAATAGCGATCGAGATTTTCCATGACCTTCCATTTGATCAGGTTCGCTTTTATCTTACTATTTTCAAGGTCCGCAAATTTGCTCTTGCCTTTTTCGAAAGCCATGCTGTATTTGTCGATATTGTAATTGATAATATCGCGGTGTTTGGTGTCAAATGCTTTTTGCGCACTTTCCTTAATAAACGTATTAGCGGTACTCTCTGCCATCTAATCTGCTAATTTTTCACAAAAAAAGTTGGTAAAAATTACCAACTTTTAAATATACTGTTAATAAATTGTTTCTCGAAAATCGAGTTAAATAATTTATGCTTTTATCGCAATATTTAAGCTTAGCTCGTCCAGTTGTTCTTGGTGAATGGTTGACGGTGCGTCAATCATAACATCTCTTCCCGAATTGTTTTTTGGGAAGGCAATCACGTCGCGGATGGAATCTAAACCTGCCAATAAGGATACGAGTCGGTCAAAGCCAAAAGCCAATCCGCCGTGTGGGGGAGCCCCATAGGTAAAGGCTTCCATCAGGAATCCAAATTGTTTTTTTGCTTCTTCAGGGCTGAATCCCAAATGTTTGAACATGAGCGATTGAAGGTCTCTGTCGTGGATACGGATTGATCCACCGCCTACTTCTACACCGTTTAAAACAAAGTCATAGGCATTTGCTCTCACTTCTCCAGGGTTGGTATCTAAAAGTGGGATGTCTTCCGGTTTTGGAGATGTGAACGGATGGTGCATGGCATGGAAACGGCCACTTTCTTCGTCCCATTCCAATAGTGGAAAATCAACAACCCATAATGGAGCAAAGGTTTCTTTGTTGCGGAAACCAAGTTGTGACGCAACTTCAAGGCGTAATTCATTGAGTTGTTTGCGAACTTTGTCTGTTCCACCAGCCATAATTAACAATAGGTCGCCAGGTTTCGCGTGGAACGCTTCTGCAATTGCCGACAGTTGTTCTGGTGTGAAAAATTTATCAACGGACGACTTCACTGAACCGTCTTCATTCACACGCGCATATACCAAGCCTGTTGCGCCAATCTGTGGACGCTTGATAAAATCTGTCAATGCATCCAGTTGTTTTCTGGTATAATGTGCACAATTTTCCGCATTGATACCAACCACTAACTCTGCTGCATCAAATACAGGGAAACCTTTTCCTTTGGCAACCTCGTTTAGTTCAACAAACTGCATTCCGAAACGGATATCCGGTTTGTCTGATCCGTAAAGGCGCATCGCATCTGCGTAAGTCATACGCGGAACATTGCCTAAGTCGATACCTTTGATTGTTTTGAAGATATGTTTTGCAAGTCCTTCAAAGATATTTAATACATCTTCCTGTTCTACAAAAGACATTTCACAGTCTATTTGCGTGAATTCTGGTTGGCGGTCTGCACGCAAATCTTCATCACGAAAACATTTTACAATTTGAAAATAGCGATCAAATCCTGAAACCATCAATAATTGTTTGAAGGTCTGTGGGGATTGTGGTAACGCATAAAATTCTCCAGGATTCATACGGGAAGGTACGACAAAGTCGCGTGCTCCCTCCGGAGTTGATTTAATCAGGTATGGAGTTTCTACTTCCAGGAAGTTTTGGGAGTCAAGATAACGGCGTACCTCTTGTGAGGTCTTATGACGTAAAATAAGGTTTTCACGTACGGGGTTACGACGCAAATCCAGGTATCTGAACTTCATTCTGATGTCATCACCACCATCTGTTTCATCTTCTATTGTAAAAGGAGGTAATTTAGCGGCATTTAATATTTCAAGATTTGAAACCTTGATTTCAATATCTCCAGTGGAGATTTTAGCATTTTTATTAGAGCGTTCGATAACTTCTCCAGTTACCTTGATGACATATTCTCTTCCGAGCTCACGGGCACTTGCGCGCAAGGAAGCATCATCATCTGCATTGAACGTTAATTGTGTGATACCATATCGGTCTCTAACATCGATGAAAGTCATACCGCCCAAATCGCGCGATTTTTGAACCCATCCACTTAGGGTAACCGTTTTCCCTAAGTCAGCTAGTGTTAATTCTCCACAAGTGTGTGTTCTGTGCATATCGTTATGAAAATTATATTTGACGCAAAATTATTGGTTTTACTCGACAATAACGAATTCTGTTCAGGTTATTTGAGGAGCCTTCTCCCACTTTCTGCCACATCTTTTGTTTCTGTTTTTGACTCCTCCCACTTTGCCCCCTTTTGGGACAAAAATTGGCTAAAATTAAATTTCTAAAGAGGAAATTTTTACAATTCATTGCTGATTTTGATAAAAAAAGAGCAAAAAATCACTTCTGGCGTAATAGCTTATTTTTCAGGAAAATTGGCTTTTAACTGCTTGTAAATAAGGTTTTACATGTGTTTTTTTTGAAGTCGACTTCTGTTTGTTGTAGCGATTTGTTGATGTGGAAAACTTTTTTATGTTATAAAGTGGGGGAAAGTGGGAGAAAGTGTATACTTTTACATTTAAATTAGAATAGGATAATTGACGACATGACTCAGTTGATCGGAGAATTCGAATGCAAGTTAGACGCCAAAGGAAGAATGGTGTTACCAGCTGCGCTCAAGAGGCAAATGCCTCATGTAGAGCGGGATGGTCTTGTGGTGAATCGCGGTTTTGAGAAACATCTTGTATTTTATCCAAGGGAAGAGTGGGATTTGATGACGGCTAAACTGGCTAAATTGAATCAATTCGATCCTAAAGTTCGGGCGTTTGTCCGTGCTTTTACGCGTGGCGCTACGGAATTGACATTGGATGCTGCGGGTCGTGTTTTGTTGCCCAAAAGTTTGCTGGAATTTGCAGGAATAAGCACTGAGCTGGTTTTGGCTTGTCAATTTAATAAGATTGAGGTTTGGTCAAAAGAAGGGTATGAGGAATTGATGGGTGATGGCGGTGTAGAGGATATATCATCTTTGGCTGCGGAGGTAATGGGAGATATTAATTTTGGACTATAAGCGTATGGAGAATGTATATCATGTTCCGGTAATGTTACAAGAATGCATGGATGCTTTGGCTATTAAGCCGGATGGTATTTATGTGGATGTGACTTTTGGTGGTGGTGGCCATTCTCGAGAGATTCTGAAGAGATTAGGGCCGAAGGGGAAGTTGTTTGCTTTTGATCAGGATCCGGATGCGTTGGAAAATGCAATTGACGATCCTCGCTTTACGTTGATACACCAAAACTTTAGGTTTCTAAAGAATAGCCTTCGTTTGGAAGGTGTACGTTCTGTAGATGGTATTTTAGCAGATCTAGGTGTTTCTTCGCATCAATTCGATGCTGCAGATCGTGGCTTTTCTATTCGCTTTGATGCAGACTTGGATATGCGTATGGATCAGGTGGGCGATTTGGATGCAAAGTCGCTTTTGGCAACCTATTCGGAGGAGGATCTGCATCGTATTTTTGGTATGTATGGTGAAATCATGAACGCTAAATCGCTTGCGAAAACAATTGTTACTGCGCGTTTGTCACAGCCGATCCAGACTGTTGCTGAATTGAAAGAGGTGATTCAACGTATGGTTCCAAAGGGTAAAGAACATAAGTACCATGCGCAGGTATTTCAGGCTCTTCGTATCGAAGTGAATCGCGAGTTGGAGGCGTTGCAGGAATTTTTGTTGCAGACAGTTGATGTACTCCGTGTTGAGGGCCGATTGGCTGTGATGTCCTATCACTCTTTGGAGGACCGTTTGGTTAAGAATTTTATGGCCAAAGGTAAGTTTAAAGGGGAAGTTGAAAAGGATTTTTTTGGAAATGAAATTAAGCCATTTCATGTGTTGAGCCGTAAAGCAATTACGGCATCTGCACAAGAGTTGGCGATAAATAATAGATCGCGCAGTGCGAAACTGCGTATTGCTGAAAAGTTGAATTTGTCTTAAAAATGGAGCGAGAGGATGAGCAGAAATACGATAAGACAGAAAGAATTGAGTGAAGAAGTTCAGGAGGAACTGCAAGAAACTGTCGAGGAAAAGGCGGAAGAAACAGAAGCGTTTATTAAAACGCTTTTTACCGTTGGAGACCTTTCGTTAAATAAAATATTGCATTACTTGCCTTTCGGAGCTTTTGTTGCCTTTCTGATGTTACTGTATATTTCCAATCGTCATTTTGCAGAGCGAACTATTCGGAGTATCGATAAAGTGAGTAAAGAGGTAAAGGAATTGGGCTGGGATCATAAGTCTCTCTCTGCCGAACTGATGAAAATGTCTACACAGACAGAAATTGCCAAACGTGTCGATTCTTTGGGGTTGAAAGAGCGTGTGGAACCACCGATCAAGATTGAAGTTATAGAGAATAAAGAAGATAAATAGGAAGAGTTATGAGTATCAGAAATACGATTCTTGTGCGTGTCTATTTTGCTTTTGGGCTTATCGTACTACTTGCGTTTTTGGTATTTGGAAAAATGGCCAAGTTGCAGTATGTCGATGGAGAGCATTGGAAAGCTTTAGCGGATAGCCTTTCTATTCAGGAACGGGAGGTGGAAGCTGCTCGTGGTAATATTTATTCAAATGACGGAAGCTTATTGGCTACTTCGGTGCCTGAATATGAGCTTCGTTTTGATGCAATGGCGATTCCCGAAGAAGATGAAGAGTATTTCAATTTGAAAGTTGACTCCTTGGCTATTAAACTTGCTGATTTTTTTAAAGATAAATCATCTCGGCAGTATTTGACATTATTAAAACAGGCACGGAATAAAAAGCAGCGCTACTTGTTGCTCAAACGTAATGTGTCACACCAAGATTTAAAGCGGGTAAAACAATTCCCTTTACTTAAATCTGCACGTGTCAATAAAGAACGTTTTCCAAGTTGTTTGATTACAGATAGGCAGAATAAGCGTATTTTACCTTTTGTCAATCTCGCTGCGAGAACCATCGGTTATAAAAATGTGAAAGAAAATATTCATGTTGGTTTGGAAGGGGCATATGGCGAATATATCGACGGAAGAAGCGGAAAGAGGTTAATGCAGCGTATTGCTGGTGGGGTATGGATTCCTGTTAACAAAGATATTGAGGTTGCCCCGGTTGATGGGTCTGATATTATCTCTACTATTGATGTGAATATGCAGGATATGGCGCAAAGGGCTCTGGAGAAGCAGATGATTACGAGTAATGCGGATGAGGGCTGTGTTGTGATGATGGAGGTGAAAACAGGCGAGGTGCGTGCGGTGGCTAATTTTATGCGCGATAAAGACGGAGTCTACCGTGAAAAGTTCAATCTTGCAATAGCACAAAGTGCAGATCCAGGTTCAACATTTAAGTTAGCTTCTTATCTGGCTTTGATTGATGATAAGAAAATAGACTCGAGTACAACTGTGAATATTGGTAATGGTAACTGGCCAATTTATAAGCATACGATTCGTGATTCACATGCGCCTAAGAAGTCTATAATTTCAGCGAAAAGGGCTTTTGAGGAGTCGTCGAATGTGGGTGTTACGAAGTTTGTATATCAAGCTTATAAGGATAACCCGGATCAGTTTACATCAAAGCTACATTCTTTTGGTTTTGGTAAGACGCTCGATCTACAGATTCCCGGAGAAGGTGTGCCTTTGGTGAAAACGTCGAAAAGCAAAAGCTGGAGCGGGTTATCGTTGGTACAGATGGCTTACGGCTATGAAATGAAAATTACACCATTGCAAACGTTGACATTTTATAATGCTGTCGCAAATAACGGAAAGTTGATAGCGCCGCTATTTGTTAAGGAAATTCGGCATTTAGGAAATACAATTCAAACGTTTCAAGCGAAAGTGATTAACGAAAAGATCGCTTCGGATCATGCTTTAGCAGAGGTGAGGGGAATGATGGAAGGTGTTATGACTGAAGGAACAGGTAGAAGTGTTGCTAGTCCGTTATATAGCTCTGGTGGTAAAACAGGTACAGCACAGATGGCTGATGGTTCGAGAGGGTACGGTGCCAGACGATATCAATCTTCATTCGCGGGGTATTTTCCTGCGGAGGATCCAAAATATTCCATTATTGTGGTAATCCGTAACCCGAGAAATGGATACTATGGTGCATCGATTGCAGGGCCCGTGTTTAAAGAGCTTGCAGACATGGTATATGCAAACGATATGGAAATGGAGGGGAAAAAGACGTTTAAAGCGGTCAATGTAGGCGGAAGAATGCCATTGACTTTGCAGGGTTCGAAGGAAGCTAGTAAAAAAGTGTACGATAGGTTGGGAATTAATACCGTGAATTGGGATACAATTGCCCGAGGAGAGGTGGATACCTCTACACGAGGCGTGCCATTTATGGATTTAAAATATAAAGAAGGAATTGTTCCGAATGTGGTTGGCATGGGTTTGATGGATGCTTTATATGTTGTGGAGAATGCCGGATTTAAGGCGCACGTGACGGGAAAAGGAAGAGTTGGAATACAGTCGTTAGCTGCGGGGCAAAAACTGCCTTTTGGAACGGCGATAAATTTAGAACTTAAGTAAATGATGGATTTAAAAAAAGTATTGCATGCTATCCCTGTACAGCAGGTTGTAGGGAACCTCGAAGAGGTTGATGTGCACTCTTTGTGCTTTGATTCCAGAAAAGTGGAGTTGGGAAGTTTGTTTATCGCAGTGCGGGGTGTTCAAACAGATGGTCACTTGTTTGTAGACAAGGCAATTACCTCGGGAGCAAGAGCCGTTATTGTAGAGGAGTTGCCCGAAGAGACGTTAGACTCTGTCGCTTATATCTTGGTGGCTGATTCTGCTTATGCTTTAGGGGTTGCTGCGGCTAATTTCTACGAAAATCCTGCTGAGCAGTTGAAACTTGTTGGGGTGACCGGTACGAATGGTAAAACGACAGTAGCCACATTGTTGTTTCAGCTGTTTACTGAGCTAGGCTACCATGTAGGCTTATTATCTACAGTACAAAACCAAATTGGAACAAAGATTATACCAGCAACGCATACAACACCAGACCCTATTCAATTGAATAAATTGTTACGGGATATGGTTGATGATGGCTGTGATTATGCGTTTATGGAGGTTAGTTCGCATGCTGTCGTTCAGGAACGTATTGCAGGCTTGGTGTTTGCGGGTGCAATATTCACGAACATTACGCATGATCACCTGGATTTCCATAAAACTTTTGATAACTATATTAAAGCGAAAAAGAAGTTTTTTGACGATCTGGATGCGAATGCTTTTGCTTTGACGAATGCTGACGATAGAAATGGTCAGGTCATGCTTCAAAATACAGTGGCACATCGGAAAAGCTATGGCTTACGTTCTGGAGCGGATTTTAAAGCAAAGGTGATCGAAAGCCATTTCGATGGTATGTTGATGAGTGTTGATGGACAGGAAGTATGGGTAAAATTGATCGGCGATTTCAACGCATATAACCTTTTGGCGGTTTATGGTGCCGCTATCTTGCTTGAGCAGGAAACGGTGAAAGTATTGACCGCACTCAGTACCTTGAAGGGGGCAGAGGGGCGGTTTGAAACGATGAAATCGACTTCTGGTGTTTTTGGAATTGTGGACTATGCGCATACTCCTGACGCAGTTGAAAATGTATTGAAGACCATCAGTTCATTGCGACGTCCAGAACAAAAAATTATTACTGTATTGGGATGCGGAGGCGATCGGGACAAAACTAAACGACCTGAAATGGCTGAAGCGGCTCTGCGTTATAGTGATCGATTTTTGATTACGTCCGACAATCCGCGTACAGAAGATCCTTATCAGATTATTAAAGATATTGAAGCCGGTGTGGCAGCAGACCAAAAGGCGAAGACGCTTTCTATAGCTGATCGTAAGGAAGCGATAAGGACAGCATATCAGCTGGCTAATCCTGGGGATATTATCCTGGTTGCAGGAAAAGGGCATGAGAAATATCAAGATATAAATGGTGTAAGACATCATTTTGATGATAAAGAAGTTTTAGAGAATACATTTAACGAACAATAGAAATATGTTATACCATCTTTTTACGTGGCTTAGCGAATATATTCATATACCTGGAGGAGGTTTGTTTCAATACATCTCTTTTAGGACATCTATGGCTGTAATCGCTTCATTGATTATTACCACGGTTTTTGGGGGAAAATTGATTCAATTCTTGCATAATAAGCAAGTTGGAGAGACAATTCGTGATTTGGGGCTTGAAGGAGAAAAAAAGAAAGCTGGTACGCCGACAATGGGTGGGATCATCATTATTGCAGGTATTCTTATCCCTACCTTGTTATTTGCTAAATTGACGAATATCTATGTGATTATCATGGTTGTGACAACACTTTGGATGGGCGCAATTGGATTTTTAGATGATTATATCAAGGTCTTTCGACATAATAAAGAAGGCTTAGCTGGTAAGTTTAAAGTTGTTGGACAAGTTGGCTTGGGAGCAATAATTGCTTGTACGATGTACTTTCATCCAGATATCGTAGTTCGAAAAGGGGTCGATAAACCAACCTCTACCAAGCCTGTTGAAGTGGTTATCAATGAAGGTACAGGTGAGAAGACCTACGCTGAAAACGTAAAATCATCGAAGACGAATATTCCGTTTTATAAAAATAATGAGTTTGATTATGCCAAGGTGTTTAAAATATTTGGACTACAGAGCGATTATCTGACTTTTATCGTCTTTTTAGTTGTTGTTATTTTTATCGTTACGGCAGTTTCAAACGGCGCAAATATTACGGACGGTATCGATGGTTTAGCCACGAGTACATCCGCTATCATTGGTGTTACTTTAGCCATTTTAGCGTACGTGTCGGGTAACGTGATCTTTTCAGATTACCTCAATATTATGTATATCCCCAATTCCGGAGAACTCGTGATTTTCGCTGGGGCATTTGTTGGCGCTTGCGTAGGTTTCTTATGGTATAATACGTATCCTGCTCAAGTTTTTATGGGTGATACGGGAAGTTTAGCGATCGGCGGTATTATTGCTGCCTTTGCTATTTTGATCCGGAAAGAATTATTGATCCCAATTTTGTGTGGTGTGTTTCTGTTGGAAAACCTTTCGGTTATTCTTCAGGTGTCGTATTTCAAATACACGAAGAAGAAATATGGTGAGGGTAGACGGATCTTTTTGATGTCACCATTGCACCATCACTTTCAGAAGAAGGGGTATCATGAAGCGAAAATTGTAACACGTTTTGTTATTGTAGGAATCATATTGGCCATTCTTACTATTGTAACATTGAAAATTAGATAATGATGTCAAATATTGCAACAACATATTATCCTCAATCTGGAAGTTTGGTCATTTTAGGGGCAGGCGAAAGCGGTGTTGGAACGGCGATTCTTGGGAAAGAAAAGGGATTTGATGTATTTGTGTCAGATAAAGGGCTTATTGCAGACCACTATAAGGAACAACTAAAAGCGGAGGGAATAGCTTTCGAAGAAGGTCAACATGACGAAGGCCGTATCTTGAATGCTGCACTGGTTGTAAAAAGCCCTGGTATTCCAGCGACCGTACCATTGGTCGTTGCATTGAGAGCAAAGAATATACCTGTGATTGCAGAAATTGAATTTGCGGCGCAATATACGGATGCAAAGTTAATCTGTATTACAGGGTCAAACGGAAAGTCTACGACGACGATGTTGACTTATGAAATGCTTAAGCATGGCGGTTTAAACGTCGGATTGGCAGGTAATATCGGGAAAAGCTTTGCATTGCAGGTGGCTAAAGAACAGTTCGATTGCTATGTATTGGAAATATCGAGCTTTATGCTGGACGATATGTACCATTTTAGAGCAGATGTTGCTGTTATACTGAATATTACTCCTGATCATTTGGATCGCTATGACCATAAAATGGAAAATTATGTGGATTCAAAATTCAGAATGATTCAGAATCAAACGGAGAAGGATTATTTTATATACTGCCTGGACGATCCGGAAACAGTTAAAGGATTGGAAAGACATCATAGTAAAGGGACCTATTTGCCTTTTACACAAGAACAACTTGTTGAATTGGGGGCTTATTTAAATGCCAACAAAACAATAATTATTAATACACCAAATAACGATACATTCACTATGAGAGCTGAGGAATTGTCATTGCAGGGGAAGCATAATATTTATAATAGCATGGCTTCTGGGTTAATTGCGAAAGTGCAGGAATTGAGAAATCAAGTGATGAAAGAAAGTATGGGATCGTATGTGAATATTCCACATCGCCTTGAACATGTAGCCTGTATCGGCGGTGTAAATTACATTAACGATTCAAAGGCGACGAATGTAAATTCGGTATGGTATGCTTTGGAAAGTTTCTCTACACCAATCGTGTTGTTGTTGGGTGGCGTGGATAAAGGAAACGATTACAGTATGCTTGCTGATTTGGTCAAAGACAAGGTGCGCGCTATCGTTTGTTTAGGAAAAGATACGGCTGCAATTCATAAAGCATTTGAACAAGATGTGGAGATTATTGTCAACAGTACCTCCATGCAAGATGCCGTGGTATTGTCGTCCCACTTAGCTCAAAAAGGTGACACCGTCTTATTGTCTCCTGCTTGCGCTAGTTTTGATTGGTTTAAGAATTATGAAGATCGTGGCGATAAATTTAAGGCTGCTGTAATGGAATTATAAATGGTGTAACCCAATAAGAGGAGGAAGGATATGCTACAGAATATAATGTCTAAATTGAAGGGTGATCGATGGATATGGATCATTGTGATTATCTTATCGGGATGGTCACTTTTGGCTGTATACAGTTCGGTGGGTACCTTGGCTTATAAAGAAGGGAAAGGGACTGAAATGTATCTGTTAAAGCATTTCTCTATCATTGCCATAGGCTTTGTCCTGATGTATCTTTCTCACAAGTTAGATTATCGGTATTATGCGGGTATATCCAAAATAATGATGGGTATTACAATCCCTTTATTGTTGTTTACGCTGTTGTTCGGAAGTAAAGTTAATGAAGCTAGTCGTTGGTTGACTATCCCTGGTATAGGTTTGACCTTTCAAACATCGGATTTAGCAAAGTTGTCACTTATCGTCTTTCTTGCAAGGATGTTATCCCGGAAGCAGGAAGAGATCAAAGATGTGAAAAAATCGTTCTTACCCATTATGGGGTCGGTGTGTGGTGTGTTTATTCTGATTGCCTTGGCCAATCTATCTACCGCATTGATGCTGTTTGGCGTGAGTGTTTTATTGCTCTTGATCGGACGGATTAGTTTTAAGCAGATTGCCATTGTTTGTTGTGGCGGAGGGGTGCTCCTTATGATGGTTATCTTCTTTGGTCCCCGTAGAACGACTTATATCAGCCGGGTAAAATCTTTTTTTCATACTGAAAAAGTGGATAAAACGGTATCCTTCCAGGATGATAAAAATTATCAGGCAAACAATGCGAAAATTGCTATAGCAACTGGTGGGCTTTTTGGAAAAGGACCGGGAAATAGTGTGCAACGTAATGTGTTGCCGCACCCTTATTCCGATTTTATTTACGCGATTATCATTGAAGAATATGGAACAGTCGGGGGGGTGATTCTGCTATTTCTGTATTTGGCATTTATGTATCGATGTATACGTATTGTCACGATGAGTCCCAAAGCTTTTGGTACTTTTCTGGCTGCGGGTTTGGGATTTAGTTTGACAATTCAGGCTTTGGCCAATATGGCTGTTGCCGTCGGATTGGGACCAGTAACGGGGGTTCCGCTTCCACTAGTGAGTATGGGAGGAACCTCGATTTTATTTACGAGTGTCGCCTTGGGAATCATCCTGAGTGTGAGTAGAAATATTGAAGAATTAAAAGGTAAAGAAGAGCTGGATGAAAAGCCTAAACCGAAAAAAGTGGTTATAGGATCTATTCCTGCATAATAATAAATTAAGCATGGCAATTCGCGTAATTATCAGTGGTGGTGGAACCGGAGGACATATCTTTCCGGCGATTTCAATTGCAAATGCGTTGAAGGCAATGGATCCTGCAAATGAAATTCTATTTGTGGGTGCCAATGGCCGGATGGAAATGGATAAAGTGCCCGCAGCAGGATATAAGATTGTTGGACTCGACATTCAGGGAATCAATAGAAAGCAGCTGTGGAAGAATATCTTTTTGCCGTTTAAGCTTATGAAAAGTTTAAATAAAGCAAAAAGCATAATTAAGGATTTTAGACCGGATGTGGCTGTAGGGGTAGGTGGTTTTGCTTCAGGTCCATTGCTAATGATGGCCAATAAGCTGGAGGTGCCAACAGTCGTGCAAGAACAGAATTCCTATGCTGGTGTAACCAACAAAAAAGTTGGTGCTAAGGCTGCAAAAATATGTGTGGCTTATGAGGGGATGGAGCAATTCTTTCCTGCGGACAAAGTATTGCTCACCGGCAATCCAATAAGACGCGAGTCTATTGCGATAGCGGGAAAAAGAGAGGAGGCCTTAGCGTTCTTTGCGTTAGATCCACACAAAAAAACAATTTTGGTACTTGGCGGTAGTTTGGGGGCTAAAACATTAAATGAAAGTGTTGTTGCTTACCTGAATGAGCTAAAGGAGGAAGAAGTGCAGCTGATTTGGCAATGCGGTAGTTTCTATGTTGAAAACCTACACGCGGAGTTGACAGGTAAACTTCCAGGTAATATCAAGATGCTGGCCTTTCTTCAGCGCATGGATTATGCTTATGCTGCGGCAGATTTGATTATTAGCCGTGCTGGAGCCGGTACCATCTCTGAGCTCTGTGTGGTTGGAAAACCTGTTATCCTTGTGCCTTCACCCAATGTGGCCGAAGATCATCAGACCAAAAATGCAATGGCATTGGTCAATAAAGGTGCTGCATTACTGGTGAAGGATAGTGATGCACAAAGAGACTTAATACCTGCTGCTTTAACTTTATTAAAAGACGCAGATCATGTCTCACAATTAAGTGGGAATATTAAAAAACTCGGTAAGTTGAATGCTGATGTGCAGATTGCCGAGGAGGTGTATAAATTGGTTAAAAAAAAATAGACGAAGTATGAATCTAGATGCAATAAAACAAGTTTACTTGATCGGAATAGGTGGTATAGGCATGAGTGGCCTTGCACGCTATTTTAAGCATTTGGGCTGTGAGGTGGATGGATATGACCGTACAGAAACTGAGCTGACTAAAACCTTAGTCAAGGAAGGGATCGCGATCTCCTATCAGGATGATATCAATACGATTGATGCTATTTTTAACGTACCTACGACGGAGACATTAGTCATTTTTACACCGGCTATTCCTAAAGATTCGAAGATTAAAGCTTTTTTTGAATCACAAGGACATACGCTCTATAAACGATCTCAAGTTTTGGGGATCATTAGTGAAAGTAGATTTACAGTAGCGGTTGCTGGTACACATGGTAAAACGACAACTTCTACAATGGTGGCACATGTATTGAAAGATTCGGGCTACGACTGTTCGGCCTTTTTGGGTGGAATCAGTTCTAACTACGGTACCAATGTGCTTTATGGAAATAATAATACAGTTGTGGTTGAGGCTGATGAGTTTGATCGTTCATTCCTGACGCTTCACCCCAATATCGCAATAGTAACTTCTTCTGATGCGGATCATCTGGACATTTATGGCGATCGGAGCCATTTGCTTGAATCGTTCCAAATGTTCTTGGATAAAGTTGTTGAAGGAGGTACACGTATTATAAAAAAAGGCCTCGAGTTTGAGGGGCAAATAAGTTATTCAGGCCATGAAATCGCTGATGCATATGCTTCCAGTGTGCATGTACGCGATGGAGAGTTCTTTTTTGATTACCAAGATACCAACGGACGAATAGATGATATTCATTTGGGTATCCCTGGTATCCACAATGTTGAAAACGCGGTAGCTGCGATTGCGGTAGCCCGTTTACTTGGAATTGCAGACGAAGCTATTAAGAAAGCGTTGACGACATTTAAAGGCGTGAAAAGAAGGTTTGAATATATTGTCCGTAAACCTGGAGCGGTGTATATTGATGATTATGCGCACCATCCAGAGGAACTGCGTGCATTTTTAACTTCGATGCGGAAATTGTATCCTACGAAAAAGTTAAATGTGGTCTTTCAGCCGCATTTATTTACGCGTACGCGGGATTTTGTGGATGGTTTCGCCGAGGTATTGTCCATGGCTGACAAGCTGTTGTTAATGGAAATCTATCCTGCACGGGAGCTTCCTATTGAAGGGATCAATTCGAGTTGGTTATTGGATAAAATTACGGCAGCGGAAAAACAGCTTGTAACTGCAGAAGAAGTCTTGGAATTTGCACGCGATGAAAAGCCGGAACTGATTGTTACAGTTGGGGCAGGTGATATTGACAAATTGGTTAAACCGTTACAGGCAATTTTAGAGCATGCTTAAAAAATTACGTAACATACAATGGAATCGTGTCCTCTACTTTACACTATTTTTTATAGGTGTAATTGTTGTCGTCGTGATTATGACTATTGTGGGGAAACGTGATGAGCAGCAAGTTTGTAAAGATATTAAGATTGTCATTGAAGGTACAGAAGCCTTTATTGATCAGGCGGATATCTCTAAGTTAATAGAACATAACTATGGTAGTTTCGTGGGAAAGAAAGTCAATGGAATTCCCTTTCAGAAAGTTGAAAAAACCTTACGTAAATTACCTTATGTGTCCGATGCCAGTATACATGCCGATATGGATGGTACGATCAGAATTAATATTAATCAGCGCGAGGCTGTCATGCGGATCATCAACAAAAATGGAAAGGAGTTTTATGTTGACCCCAAAGGATTGAAGATACCGACAACGTTGAAGTATATACCGCACATCATGGTTGCAACAGGGAATATCGCAGAAGGATATAATGAAGCACTGGATACCATAGCAACACCATTGGTTAAAGATTTGGTTAAGGTCGTTGAATTTATCAAAAATGACGAATTATGGAGTAATCAGGTTGTGCAGATATATGTGAACTCGGATAAGGATATTGAACTTGTACCTCGTGTAGGGACACAGCAATTAATTGTTGGATCGGCAGATTCATTGGAACAAAAATTTGAATTATTAAAGACCTTTTATACGCAGATCATGCCAAAGGTAGGTATAAATGCTTACGGTGTTGTCAATGTGAAATATGGAGGTCAGATCATCTGTGAAAAACGAGGAAACTGGAGTTTTTCAGGCGATCAAACAAAAAAAGTAGCAAATAATACATTATAGTAATACAGCAACAATACAGGAAATTATGAACTCAAAGGCAGCAGAAATTGAAAGAGAAAACCCAATTATCGTGGGACTCGATATTGGTACTACCAAAATTTGTGTTACGGTTGGGAGACGTAGCTCAGGAAACAAAATTGAATTATTAGGTGTGGGGAAAGCGGACTCTGCCGGTGTAAGCCGCGGAGTAGTTGCTAATATCCAGAAAACTGTGGGAAGTATTTTAGAGGCTGTTGAGATAGCCGAAGCGCAGTCTAATGTGGATATTAAAGTGGTGAATGTGGGAATTGCTGGCCAACACATCAAAAGTATTCAACACCGTGGAATATTTACCAAAACCGATGGTGACGACGAAATCATTCGACGCGATATCGAACGACTGATTTCGGATATGTATAAACTGGTACTGCCTCCAGGAGAAGAAATTATACATGTTTTACCACAGGAATTTACGGTAGATAACGAGCCGGGGATTCGCGAACCTATCGGTATGGCGGGGCGTCGTATTGAAGCAAATTTCCATATTATATCGGGACGTGTAACTGATATTAAAAACATCAAAAAATGTATTGATAATTCCAATCTGGAAGTTGCTGAATTGATTCTCGAGCCTTTAGCGTCTTCAGAAGCTGTATTGGATGAAGACGAAAAAAATGCTGGTGTTGTATTAGTAGATATCGGTGGTGGAACCACAGATGTTGCCATCTTCCATGAAGGAATTATTCGTCACACAGCCGTGATTCCTTTAGGCGGTAATATCGTCACAGAAGATATCCGTCAGGGATGTTCTGTTTTGCGTTCCCAAGCTGAATTGTTGAAAACTCGCTTTGGATCAGCTTTAGCTGATGAAAACAAAGAAAATGAGGTGATTTGCGTGCCCGGATTAAAAGGTCGTGAACCAAAAGAAATTTCTGTTAAAAACCTAGCTTATATCATCCAAGCTAGAATGGAGGAAATTATTGAGCACGTGTATTATGAAATCAAATCTTCTGGATATGAAAATAAACTGATCGGTGGTATTGTGATTACCGGTGGTGGTGCTCAATTAAAACATTTGGTACAACTTGTTGAATATATTACTGGAATAGATTGTCGTATCGGATTTCCGAATGAATATCTTTCTAAGAACGAGGTTTTACCAAAACCGTTGTTTGAAGAATTGAAAAGTCCGTTGTATGCAACAAGTATCGGCTTGTTGATCAAGGGAATCCAGTCGCACGAGGAAGAGGAAGATAGCCGGAGAGAAATGCACGCCCCATCTAAAAAAGTGCAGGCCGCTACGGTGACAACAAAAGAAGTTTCTGAACAGCAACAAAAGGAGCAAGGATTATTGTCATGGTTCAAACGTTTTATCAAAGACGGTAATGAAATCGATGACGCAAGTTTTTTAGATAAGAAGTAAGTTTTCCACAATAGTTGAAGTTTTCCACAATTTAACAAATGTGGAAAACTTTTGTTGAAATTATATTATTATTACATTACATATAGTGGGTTTGATTCGTTTTGATATCATCTTCATTGTAAGTTAAATAGGGATAAGTTATGTCAATACAGTTTGAAATGTTAAAAGAACAATCTTCAATAATCAAGGTTATTGGGGTTGGTGGTGGTGGCGGCAATGCCGTAAACCACATGTATAAACAAGGAATTAGTGGGGTAGATTTTATCGTGTGTAATACTGATGCGCAAGCATTGGAATTGAGCCCGATCCCAAATAAAGTTCAATTGGGGATAAGTCTGACCGAAGGAATGGGAGCAGGAGCAGATCCTGATGTAGGTGAAAATTCAGCGATCGAAAGTATTGAAGATATCAAACGTATGTTGGGTACCAATACCAAGATGTTGTTTATTACAGCTGGTATGGGCGGTGGTACTGGTACCGGTGCTAGTCCTGTATTAGCGAAAGCTGCCAAAGAATTGGGTATTTTAACTGTTGCGATTGTAACTACGCCCTTTACGTTTGAAGGTAAACGCCGTCGTTCACAAGCGGAGGAAGGACTTTCGGAATTACGTAAATATGTAGACTCTTATCTTGTGATCTCAAATGACCGCCTTCGTGAGATCTTTGGTAATTTGACCATGACTGCGGCTTTTGCAAAAGCAGATGATATATTGACTACCGCGGCAAAAGGTATCGCCGAAATAATAACTATCCCTGGTTATGTAAACGTCGATTTTAAAGATGTTCGCACTGTTATGAACGATAGTGGTGTTGCCATAATGGGAAATGCTGTTGCCGAAGGTGAAGATCGTGCATTACGTGCAGTGGAAGGTGCCTTAGCTTCTCCATTGTTGAAAGACAATGAGATTGAAGGTGCTCGCTATATTTTATTGAATATTACTTCTGGAACGAAAGAAGTAACTATGGATGAAGTTGCGATCATTACGGATTACATTCAGGAAAAAGCTGGTTTGTCAGCAGATTTGATCTGGGGTAACTGTATTGATGAGAATTTTGAAGACGAATTGTCAGTAACAATTATTGCCACTGGTTTTCAAACATCTGAAGAACGTGATAAAGAACGTGAAAATACAAAGGTGTCTATGCCCTTAACTGCTGAACCGGCTAATTCTTTTATCAAACCTGTTTCTCAGGTAGCACCAAGAGAAGTTCCAGCTACGAATAGTTTCGTAACTCCGGTTCAACGTGTGGATACACCAGCACCTTCTACAAATACTTCTACTCCAAATAATTTGCAATCTGACTTGTTCACTTCTCCCAGAAATGCGGTACAACAACAGGTAGCTGTTGAGGAACCACAGGTAATACGTCATGATTTGGGTTTTGATGGTGGTTATGAAGAGGAAACTACATTTGGAGATAGTGATTTTCAGTTGAAAACCTCACCGTCAGTGTTTCAATTCCAGATGCCAACAGTGTTTGATTCTTACACAGCTCCTTCTGCGTCAGGATATGAGGAAAAACCTACATTTTCATCAAGTACAACAAATGAGCAAGTAGAAGTCCCTCAGGTAGAAGAAGAGCAAGTTTCGTTTGAAGATCAGCTGGTTCGTACAAAAGAACGCATCTTGCGTCTTAAAGAATTGAGCATGAAACTAAAATCTTCTAATGGTCTACATGAGTTGGAAAACGAGCCTGCTTATAAGCGGAAACAAATGTCATTGGAAGATACACCGCATTCTTCACAATCTCAGGTGTCTCGTTTTACACTTTCCTTTGAAGACGGAAATACTGAAATTAGACCGAACAATTCTTTCCTACATGATAATGTAGACTAATTGATTCACCATAAAATAACAAAAAGCCATCCAATCGGATGGCTTTTTTAGTATCTTTAAATACCGAAATAAGACAATTATACAAGCTATGACGACAAAATTAAATAACCCTGTATGGGTAATGAGTTCTGCATTTGATAAATTATCCTTACCAGAGTTGATTCAGACGACCAAAAGAATCGGAGCAGGGGGGATAGACCTTTGTGTGTTTAGAAAAGATGGTACCCGTGAAGATCATACCGCAACGCATTTGGATTATGATGATTTTACTCCTGCAAAAGCGAGGGAAATCATTGAGCTGTTCAATCAGGCTGATTTAAAACTTTCGCTTGGTGCTTTTGAAAATATGATTGGCGGAGATCCTGAGCAACGAGTGAAGAATCAAAATCATTTATTGAAATTGATCCGTATTGCACATTTGCTGGGAGGTGATGCAAATAACGTTAAGGTAGGGACATTTGTGGGCTACAATCATGAATTGGGCAATCAAATTGATGGATTTCAGAAAAATCTTGAAGAATACAAGCGTGTATTTGCGCCCATTGTTAATTATGCAGAGAGTTTAGGTGTAACGATCCTTTATGAGAACTGCCCAATGGAAGGATGGCGCTCATCACGTTATAGCTCTACCTATAACAATCTTCCAGCAGTGCTTGCTGCTCGTAAATTAATGTATGCGATGATACCAAGTAAGGCTCATGGTGAGATCTATGATCCTTCACATGATGTCTGGCAAAATACAAACCCAATAGACGTTATTCGTAATACGGACATCACGCGCTTACAACGTATACATGTGAAGACTACGCGTAATCTACAGACTGCTGCACGTATTGATTGGGGCGGGATGTATCCCATGCAGCATGTTGACGCCGAATTGGCTAAAAAAGCGAATGTAAGTATACCGGGCCACGACTGGGATAGACATCATTACGAAGCTATGTTGCCAGGCTTTGGCGGATCTGACAGTATGGATTGGCGCGGGTTTGTTGACTTATTGCAAGAGCGTGGTTTCAGTGGTCCCTTTGAGATCGAAAATGAAGCTAAAAACTCGAAAGACACGGGTGATTTTTCTGCAACGGTTCAAGGTTTTACAACCTGTCTTAACTTTTTGGCACCGATGCTATGGGATTTAGAAGCAGAGGTGGGGTATTCTTATAAGAAATCTCAACCTTTAAAAGATCTGAACGTAAAAGATGTTCCTGTTGTTACGATGGATGAGTTAATTTAGTATGATAAAAATACACTCCAACAAAATGACTAGTTGTTGGAGTGTATTCTGAACAGTTCGATAAGTTCAGGAATATTAGAAACATTGAGTTTTTCAAAGATTCTGCTTTTATACGTGCTCACTGTTGAAGGGCTTAAGTCCAACAAGCTAGATACTTCAATAATCCCCAGTCCCTTTATCAATTGTTTAGCAACGTCCACCTCTCTATTTGACAAACGTGCCAACGGATTTAGTTTTGTCAGCTCAGACTTACTCTGCGTCAATTTCTGAATGTATAGGTCCTGTACGTTGCTCGACATATACTTTCCTCTATCCTGAATAGCCAAAATAGCATTGGAAAGTTCAGCCATAGCTGTTGTTTTGTTTAGGTAGCCTACTGCTCCGGCTTCGATATAACGTAAAGCATAAAGTGATTCGTCATAAGATGAGAAAATCAAAATTTTAATGCTTGGCCGAATTTGAAGGATTTCCTCAACGACACGTATATTATTTCCTCCCGGCATATTAATGTCCAATAATAATAGGTCGAAATCCTCTACCTTTATTTTTTCAAGAACCTCGTCAAAGGTTTCAGCTTGGAATATTTCTGCTTTTTGAAGAGTTTCTTTAATAATAACGGAGGCTCCTAATCGTACAATGCCGTGGTCGTCTGCTATAAGAATCTTTTTCATAGATATGCTATCTGATGCTGGGCTTTAATTACTGTATGAAATAAAGTACTAACAATATACAATATATCTTGATATTTTACTAGTTAACGGGCAAATATAAGAAATTAAAGTTAATAAAAATTAGTGGGGTGCGGGGTACATGTCTTTTTTATAAAGTAGGACATGGGTTAGAAAATATAGCACAATATGAGTTTAACGATAAAAAATTAGCATATTTTAATTAGATTTATGTGACAATTATTAGTTTTGTCATAATTCATGGACTAAAAAATTTAAATATGGGATTTTTAAAAGAGTTTAAAGAGTTTGCAATGCGTGGCAGCGTAGTAGATCTAGCTGTCGGTGTTGTCATTGGTGGAGCTTTTGGTAAAATTGTTACCTCATTGGTTGATGATATTATCATGCCACCCATTGGTTATTTAACTGGGGGTGTTGATTTTTCATCCAAAAAATTGATTTTGAAAGCTGCTGATGAAGCGACTAAACAAGCTGAAGTATCTATTAATTATGGAAACTTTATTAATGTGGTTATTCAATTTTTAATTGTAGCATTCTGTATTTTTTGTGTTATTAAGGCTTTAAATTCGTTGAAACGTAAAGAGGAAGCAGCTCCGGCGGCCCCTGCAGCACCGACAAAAGAAGAAACGCTTTTGACTGAGATCAGAGATATTCTGAAAAATAAATAGGGCAGGGTTTATACTTCATTTATAAAAATCAGCACAGTCAAACTGTGCTGATTTTTATTTTACGGTAGTTGAAAAATTGTTTTTTGAAGCTGTAGCTGAATAAATTAGCTTATCCGTTTTACATTAACTTTAAATGTTCGTAATATTGTTTGTTTTTGTCTAAAATAAACTTTACTTTTGCATTCCTCTTGGGGAGTTTTGTATTAATTGAAGTAAGAACAAATTAGCATAATAGCGTCATGAAAAGAACATTTCAGCCATCGCAAAGAAAAAGAAGAAACAAACACGGTTTTAGAGAGCGCATGAGCTCTGCAAACGGTAGAAGAGTATTAGCTTCACGTAGAGCTAAAGGTAGAAAACGTCTTACAGTGTCTGACGAATACCGTCACAAAGGTTAATCTTTGACAAGGATCGGTGGCCGCTTATAAGAGCTTTTTCTAATAAGATTAAGTCATCGTATGAAAAATACATTTACAAAAGAAGAACGGTTATGTGCGAAAAGGCGTATTGATACGCTTTTTAAAAGCGGTTCTTCTTTTGTCTTGTATCCATTTAGAATTGTTTTTATCTTCGAGAAAAACAATGAGGCTGACGATATTCCCTCCAGTCAGTCTATTATTTCCGTATCCAAACGTAGGTTCAAAAGAGCAGTTGATCGCAATTCGATTAAACGAATGATGCGTGAGAGTTACCGTTTACAAAAATCGAATGATTTGATTCCGTTTTTGTTGAAACATAATGTAACTTTGTATCTAGCTATTCAATATGTAGGCAAGCAGATCTTAGCGTATGATGTGTTTAGCACCGCAATGAATAAAATGCTGAAAAAATTGCAGGATGAATGTGCTGAAGTTTATTTGGAAAAAGGGGATTAGACCCTTGTTTAGTTTTATTTTCTTGGCTATTATTCGTTTCTACCAAGTTTTTATCTCACCGTTTTTAGGCGCTAATTGTAGATATACACCTACCTGTTCTCAGTACGGTAAGGAAGCGATTCTGAAATATGGTCCCTTCAAAGGTGGGTGGATGGCTTTGAAACGAATTGCACGTTGCAATCCCTGGGGCGGCCACGGGCATGATCCTGTACCTTGATTTCTATAATGACGATGAATAATTTAATTTTACAAATTGATACTTCAACCACGATTTGCTCGGTTGCTTTGAGTGAAAATGGTCAAACGTTACAGGTTCTCGATCTCGATGAACCTAATGCTCATGCGGCTAAATTGACTATTTTGATCGCCGAAGTCCTTAAACAGACTAACCGAACGATGCAGGATTTAAGTGCTGTGGCGGTGAGCATGGGACCTGGCTCTTATACAGGTTTACGTATAGGGGTATCTACGGCCAAAGGTCTCTGTTATGCGTTAGATATACCTTTAATCGCTATTAATACGTTAGAAGCTTTGTTTCTAGGGTATAAGGAGCAATTTGGTTTAACAGCAGGTGATGCTTATCTTCCCATGATCGATGCCCGTCGTATGGAAGTGTATACGGCTGTTTATGACCATAATGCTGCATTGGTGAAAGCAACATCAGCAGAAATTATCGATTTCGATTATTTCAATGAATTATTGCTGAACTACAATCGTGTCCATTTATTTGGTTCGGGTGCCGATAAATTTGAAGATTTGTTCAACGCAACGGATCGAGTGAATGTATTGAGCGGATTTGATGATTCCGCGGCTTTTCTGTCGACGTTGGCCTTTGATAAATTTCAGCGGAAAGAGTTTGAGGATGTTGCTTATTTCGAGCCATTCTATCTTAAAGATTTTTTGGTTACTACGGCAAAGAAAAAGGTTGGCTTATCATAGCCAACCTTTTCTTTTGAACCACAGATAAATGGCAAGGGATATGGCCACCATGATCCCCATGGCTACTGGATATCCATAGTACCATTCAAGTTCGGGCATATTTTTGAAATTCATTCCATAAATTCCTGCCACAAAAGTGATGGGCATAAAAAATACGGAGAAAATTGTCAGGATACGCATAATCTCATTCGTGTGATTAGATGAGATGTTGAAATACACATTAAGCAGTTGAGCTACATTTTCCGATAAGTTTTCGTACAAGGTTGATGTCCGGACCTGCAGATCTTTTAAATCCCGGGTATAGACATCTTTTTTTGACGAAGAATGAAAATGCTCGACGACCTCCCTGTAGAGAAAGATGACCTTTCGCGCAACATCAATCTGCCTTTTGATAAAATAAAGATTTTTCAGTATCGGCTGTTGTTTCATGCGTTTGAGGAATATCAATTCTTCGTAAGCATCGATTCGTGTGGAAAGTTGCTCTAACGTTTGGCTAAAGGTAAATACAGCTGCAGTCGTGATAAATACAGCCAGTTTACGGCTATTTCTTGTCTTGATGGACGTGAATTCAATATTTTTAAGTTTTTCTAAAAACTCGATGCGACGTTTGTGTACCGTAATCACAAAATCACTTCCATAGAAGATGGTCAGGCGATCGGTGATTTCTCCGATACTGTCTGAATTTTCTTTGAAATTGTCCGACATGACACGAAGAATCACAAAAGTATAATTCTCAAATTCTTCAATTTTAGGTAGATGTTCTGGTTCTTTGGAATCCTTGATCGAAGCTTCATTCAAATTGAAGCGCTCTTTGATGAAGGCGAAGTCTTCTGAAGTTGGCTCAGCTATATCTATCCATTCGTAGTTTGCGATTTCTTTTTCAACAATCGTTCTGACCATAAATCTAATTTTAGTAAGGACAAGATAAGAAAGAAAATAAAAAAAGCCATCAACTTAGTCGATGGCTTTCCTTAATTGTGATGATCTTCTATTTGTTTGAAGATTTATATTCTTCGTTCAACTGTTTGATTACCTCATTCGTGATTTCCAAAGATGGGTCGGCATACAATACAGTTGGGTTGGTCTTCGAATAAGTCAGCACCAACTTGTAGCCATTTTCTGCAGCATGCTTTTTCAGGAATTCAGTAATTTTATTATAGACATTGTTGAATTCTTCAGACTCGTCTTTTGCAATGGAAGAAGAAGCTGTTTGGTCTAAACGTGCAAGCTCATCTTGTTTACGTGCCAGTTTTTGTTCCGTAGCTTGTCTATCAGGAGCAGACATTGTAGCGGCATTTTTTTGATATTCGGCAACTTCCCGTTGGAACGCAGTACTTTTGGATTGCAGATCTGTTTGTGCTTTCTTTACTTTGTTTTCAAGCTTTGATTTAATGTCTTTAAAATATTGATATTTTTCAGAAAGTGAATCCGAATTTAAATAGACGATTTTATCTTTGTTACTTCCCTGGCTCTCCTTGCTTACCGTATTGGAATCATTTTTTGCAGGTTCGTTTGCTGTTTTTGCACCTTGGTTACATGATGCAATAGTTCCAACCAATAAAAGGCCAAAGGAAACTTTCGATACAATTGAGAATATAGTGTTCATTTTTTTGTTATTTGCAAATTATTACTGAAAACAAACCTAACATAAAAAAATCGAAATTCTAGTTTTTAGTAATAAAAAAGTAAAATTATCCCTGGTATTATAATTCGGAATATAGGCTCAATACTTCCTTATGGACTTGATAAATCGGCCAAAATTTCGTATTTTTGAATATTACATTTAAGAGGTTTTCAATGAGCGAAGAAAATAAAAATGCATCCACCTATTCGGCCGATAATATTCAGGTATTAGAGGGTTTAGAGGCGGTTCGTAAGCGTCCATCCATGTATATTGGTGACACCGGTGTAAAAGGATTGCACCATTTGGTATACGAGGTAGTTGACAATTCAATCGATGAAGCTGTAGCGGGATATTGTACAGATATCTTCGTTACTATCCATAAAGATAATTCGATTTCTGTCCGGGATAACGGTCGTGGTATTCCTACAGGGATCAACAAAAAAGAGAATAAATCAGCTCTAGAGCTTGTAATGACTGTATTGCACGCCGGAGGTAAATTTGATAAAGATACATACAAGGTTTCTGGTGGTCTGCACGGTGTCGGTGTTTCCTGTGTGAATGCGCTGTCTACTCTTTTGAAGGCCGAGGTTCATCGCGATGGAAAGATTTTCCAGCAAGAATACCAAATAGGTAAACCCTTATATGATGTGAAGGAAGTTGGTGTTTCGGATAAGACGGGTACTATTGTAACATTCCATCCAGATGCGACGATTTTCACGCAGACAACGGTTTATAATTACGATACATTGGCCAATCGTCTTCGTGAACTTGCCTTTTTAAATAAAGGTGTGAGTTTGACGTTGAATGATGAGCGTGAAGCAAATGAAGACGGTTCTGAAAAGAAAGAGACATTCTATTCAGAGGGCGGTCTGAAAGAGTTTGTGAAGTTTTTGGATGGTAACCGTCAGTCGTTGATTCCAGAACCAATTTATGTTGAAGGCGTAAAACAAGGTATCCCTGTTGAACTGGCTTTACAGTATAACGATACCTATTCTGAAAATGTCCATTCTTATGTGAATAACATCAATACGATTGAAGGTGGCTCACATGTTGCAGGTTTCCGTCGTGGTTTGACTCGTACCTTGAAAGCGTATGCGGACAAGTCAGGTTTGCTTAAGAACTTAAAAGTAGAAATTACAGGTGATGACTTCCGTGAGGGATTGACAGCAGTAATTTCAGTGAAGGTTGCAGAACCTCAATTCGAAGGGCAAACCAAAACGAAATTAGGTAACTCTGAAGTCATGGGGGCTGTAGATGTTGCCGTAGGTGAGATCTTAGGCGTTTATCTGGAAGAAAATCCACGTGAGGCAAAATCTATCGTTCAAAAGGTTGTCATTGCGGCTCAAGCACGTGCTGCTGCACGTAAAGCCCGTGATTTGGTACAACGTAAAACCGTTATGGGAGGCTCCGGACTTCCTGGTAAATTGGCCGATTGCCAAGACAATGATCCTACAAAATGTGAGATCTATTTTGTCGAGGGGGATTCTGCGGGTGGTACTGCCAAGTCTGGTCGTGATAGAAAACATCAGGCGATCATGCCTTTACGTGGTAAGATCCTGAACGTCGAAAAAGCAATGGAACATAAGATCTACGAAAATGAGGAGATCAAAAACATGTTTACAGCTTTAGGCGTCAGTGTGGGTACAGCCGAAGATGCTAAGGCGCTGAATCTTGAAAAGTTACGTTATCACCGCATCATCATCATGACCGATGCCGATGTGGATGGGTCCCACATTACAACTTTGATCCTGACATTCTATTTCAGATACATGAAGGAATTGATCGAAAGAGGATATGTATATATCGCTACACCGCCGCTATACTTGGTGAAAAAAGGGAAAGAGCATGAGTACGCTTGGAATGAAGACCAACGTATCAATGCGATTCAACGTTTGAAAGGATCAGGTAAAGAAGATAGTGTACACGTACAACGTTATAAAGGTCTTGGAGAGATGAATGCTGAGCAGTTATGGGATACAACCATGAATCCTGAAACGCGTACCTTAAGACAGGTGACAATTGAAAATGCAGCTGAATGTGACCGTATCTTCTCGATGTTGATGGGTGACGAAGTTGCCCCGCGTCGTGAATTTATCGAGAAAAATGCACGTTATGCGAAAATTGATATTTAATTGATCTGATCATAAAAGAATAGAAAAAGCCTGATGAAATTTTTTCATCAGGCTTTTTTTATTCTTTTATATTTCCTAATTTCATAGGAGTGAATCGTTTTTCTGCCGGGATAAAGGGTTCATCGCCTAGCATTTAGCCAATATTAATTAAAACCTATTATGAAATATTGTAGCAAAATTTTGCTCTTTATAGGTTGTTTTATTGGAATAACCTGTTTGGCGCAAACAAATGAAAAAATCGATCTCCAAGATTTATTTGAAAGCTTATCGGATGAGCTCGCAGCAGATGCTGATTTGAGTGAATTCACTGAAAAGTGGTATCATTATCTCAAACACCCGATCGATCTCAACAAAACGGATGGAAGAGAACTCACAGAATTACAGTTTTTGGACCCTTTATTGATCGAGCGCCTACTGGAGCATAGGACCATTTCAGGAAATTTTATTGACGTGCTTGAACTACAGTCTATTGAAGGATTTAATGAGCGTGTAATCAGTTTACTGTTACCTTTTGTGAGGGTAGGCCCCGGATCTCCTCTTGAAACCCTGAAATCGAGAAATTTTAAACAGGAATTTACGGTACGATATGCCCGGACACTCGAAAAAGCAAAAGGGTACCGTATTGTCGATACGACGAAATCCCATTATCTCGGCGATGCCAATCGCTATGCTTTTAGGTATAGAGCCCAATTGAACGCTGTGGTTCAATTAGCGGTCAATATGGAGAAAGATGCCGGGGAGCCCTTTTTTAGGGATAAACAAAAAATGGGATTTGATTTCTATAGCCTAAGTGTATCGATAAAGCATTTTGGCCGATTCAGGAATATCGTAATCGGCGACTATGCTTTACAATTCGGACAAGGGCTCAGTATGTGGAACGGTTTGAATTTTGGAAAAGGGGGATTGGTACAGCATACAGCAAGACAAGGGATTGGAGTAAAGTCATATACTTCCTTAAATGAGGCAAATTTTATGCGGGGCATTGCCGGGACACTACAGATCGGTCAATTTGAGGTTACACCCTATATCTCCTATCGATCCATTGATGGAAAAGTTCACCGTATCGCTTCTCCTGCTACGATTTCAACAATCGCGAGTACCGGACTGCATCGGACAGCAACCGAACAGCAATACCGTCATGCTGCATCTCAACTAGCCTATGGACTGAATCTATTGTGGCGCTATAAACGGATCAAAATGGGTATTCATTTCAATCAGACTCAATTGAATGCCTTTAAAACAAAAGGCAATGCTATACGGCAAGAGGCGGACTTTGAAGGTGATTTGCTCCGAAATATAAGTTTATACGTAAACTATACGATTCGAAACACGTATTTATTTGGTGAATATGCCAATAGTATCGATGGCGGTTCAGCATTATTGACAGGAGCTATCATAAGTTTACATCCACGTTTATCATCGGTTATATTGCTTCGGGACTACAAGAAGAATTTTCATACTTTTTATGGACAAGGATTTGGTGAATCGGATAACAGCTCCAACGAACAGGGTGCTTATTTGGGACTTACCTATCAACTGGGAAGAAAATTGCTCTGGTCGAATTATGCCGATGTATTTCGTTTTCCAGGAGCAAAGTATCAGGCTGATACGCTATCTACAGGCGCCGATTTCTTTAGCCAGCTGAGTTACATGTGGTACAAAAAAGGCCAACTTTCGTTGCGCTATCGCAACCGATTGAAACAAGTGAACTACCAGGGAGAGGGGCAAACCGAGCATGGGCTTGTGAATACCGGCAAACAGCAGTTCAGGATAGAATTTCAATACCGCCTAAGTTCAATATGGACTATTCGCTCCCGGGTAGAAGCCAATTTATTCCAAAAAGAGTATCAGGAAAATGGTTTCGGATATATGTATTATCAGGATATACTTTGGAAGTCTACCACTGGAAAATTGCAGTCGAATATGCGGATTGCGTATTTCGATGCGGCAAGTTATGACAATCGGATCTATGCTTATGAGCGAGACGTATTATATGCCTCTGGGTTTGGAATGTACAATACAAGGGGATGGAGAATGTATTTCAACCTACAGTATCGATTAAGTCGCCATCTTCAGGTATGGGCCAAATATGGGGTCTATTATTATCCGGGACGAGAGCATATCGGGACTGGATTAGACCAAATTGAGGGCAATAGAAAATCCGAGGTTAAGGTACAGTTGCGGTGGCAGTTATGAAAGAGCTGAGTTTTACACAAAGATTAGAGCGGCTGCCTATTCTTAAGATAGCTATCTTATATATTGCGACACTTCTTTTCGTCCCTAAAATACCGATTTCGCGCCCTATTTTTCAATTTATACAGCAGGTATTGGTTGTGATGACTCTGTTAACGATAATTAGTTATTTTTTTAAAGGTACAATTCGCAAATACGGGTATACCTGCGGGTATTATGTATCTATTGTATTATTTGGGATCTTCCAATTTTGGCGCGAGGACCCTTTGGTTGCAATCGGTCATTTCTCCCATATAATGACAGATCGTTATGTGGTCAAAATTATTGAAGAGCCCAAAGTGAAGCGTGGTATCATTCGTTTTTCTACAGAGGTAATAGGGGCTTACCAAAAAGGTGAATTTATAGAAACGACAGGTAGACTCATGTTATCCCTAAAATCCAGCCAGAAGAATACGCTGCAGTTTGGTGACCTATTGTGGTTAAAAGGTCAGCCCCGGGAAATAGCTCCGCCATTCAATCCAATGGAGTTTGATTATAGGGCGTATTTGAAAAGGCAGTATGTCTACCATGAACTTTTCGCAGTCTCTGGTCAGTACAAGCTGATCAGCCGGCAAGAAACAACGACTTTTTCGTTGATTGCGCTCGCTTTACAAATGAGAAGATATTTTTTGCTCAAGCTTCGACCCCATATTAAAGGGGATGAGAACTTTGCTATTGTGTCAGCTTTATTATATGGTTCGCGGAGCGATATCAGTGCCGAAAGCATACAGGCCTTCACCAATACGGGAACGATACATGTGTTAAGTGTATCCGGAATGCATGTTGCTGTTTTATTCGGGTTTTTATCCCTTATTTTCAAACGAATTGCCTGGCCTTCCTATCTCAGATGGTTGCCGCTAATTTTGTTATGGAGTATGATCTGGATATATGCTTTTATTGCAGGGCTTGATCCGCCCATTACGCGGGCGGCTATTATGATTAGTTTTGTACTCTGTGCACAGCATTTTAAACGAGGCTTTTCAACGCTCAATTCGCTTATTATTGCCGCAGTATTGATTCTGTTGATCGTTCCAAGGGCGGTTGCTGATGTGGGTTTTCAGCTGTCCTTTTTAGCTGTTTTGGGTATGACGATATGCTCGCCGCTTGTCGAAGCATTCCTTCCGGTCAAAAGACCGATATTGCGGCTTTTGAGAGATACATTGGCTGTTTCTGTTGCTGCGCAAATACTGACAACACCACTGAGTCTTTATTATTTTGGGCAATTCCCAACTTATTTTCTGGTAGCCAACTTATTAGTCGATTTTCCTTCAACCCTAGCGATGTATCTCGGTTTTATCATGACAATTAATCCAATGGAGGGGATTAACGATTTAATGGGTTTGCTCTTGGAGCATCTCATTGCTTTCATCTTATACGGTTTGAAATGTATTGACCGTTGGGCTTTTTCAACAATAAAAGTTGATCCTATGGGGCTTGAGCTCCTATTTTTGACCTATTTTGCACTGTTTTCTTGTTTATATGCTTTTCAGTGGAAAGATAAAAAATACGTTTGGTTAGGGGGATGCTGTGCAATTGGAATGCTATTGATCACTGTGCAAAAACGCTTAGAAAATAAAGATGCAGAACGATTTCGGGTCTATAATACGAAACAAGAGTTGACGATCGGTTATTTCAAAGGTGGGCGCGGTATCATTTACAGCACATTTGATTCTTTGCAAGCCCGGGGCTTGCAATATGCATGTGGAAGAGAAATTCAATTATTGACGAAAGAAGAAGTTCAGTTTGTGGCTTTGCATGGCCAGGAGCGTAAAAACTATCTTGTTACGCTCCCCTTGGGTAAAATCGCTATTCTGTGCCATGCCGTAGAAACTATGCCACATGCTGACCTCGTTATCGTTAGGAAAAATTTATTAAATGGTTTACCCCGATTATTGAGGCAAATCAGACCAAAACTTGTTATACTGGATGGATCCAATTCACAGGAAAAATCCAAGCATATACAACGTACGTTAGATAGTTTGGGGATACAGAATTATCTCATGAAAGATAATTTTGCGTATGTTTGGGATAAGGAGAATTTATGACGCAAGATAGTATATCAATCTTAAGGCAATACTGGGGATTCGATTCATTTAGACCCCTGCAAGAAGAAATTATTCAATCGGTCATTTCAGGTAAAGATACTTTGGCTTTGTTGCCAACCGGCGGAGGGAAGTCGATCTGTTTTCAAGTACCTGCCTTGATGCGAGAAGGGATTTGTATTGTCGTTACACCGCTTATCGCATTGATGAAAGACCAGGTTGAACATTTGAAAAAAAATGGAATTCAGGCGGTCGCAATATATGCTGGAATGCGGAAGAGGGAGGTGGATATTACCTTGGATAATTGCGTCTATGGGCAAATAAAATTTCTCTATCTTTCTCCTGAAAGATTGTACAATGATGTAGTAAGGGAGCGCATACGATTTATGAATGTAAATCTATTTGCGATAGACGAAGCACATTGTATTTCTCAATGGGGATATGATTTTAGACCGCCCTATTTAGAACTTGCTAAATTACGGGAACTGCATCCCAAGGTGCCTTTTCTAGCCCTTACAGCGACCGCAACGGAGCGTGTCATCAGCGATATACAACAGAAACTGAGCTTTCCGAAAGAAAATGTATTTGTCAAAAGCTTTCTCCGGGACAATTTGGCGTATATGGCCATTGAAGAAGAGGATAAGATGGGACGTATGGTCCGGATTATACATAAGTTGGGCGGATCCGGTATTGTCTATGTCAGAAACCGGCGAGAAACGCAGGAGATAGCCCGTATTTTGGTCAATAACGGCATTTCGGCAGATTATTACCATGCCGGACTTTCGGGACAGGAACGGGATCAGAAACAGCAAGGGTGGATGACAAATGTTGTTCGCGTTATTGTAGCTACCAATGCGTTTGGGATGGGAATTGATAAACCTGACGTGCGTTTTGTGATTCACCTCGATTTGCCCGATTCACTGGAGGCCTATTATCAAGAAGCCGGTAGGGCAGGAAGAGATGGCAAGAAGGCCTATCCCGTTATTCTTTATCAAAAGACAGATGAGCAGAAGCTTGTCGATAATTTGCAAGCTAGCTTCCCTGATATTCCATTTATTCAACAGACCTATCATTACCTGTGTAATCATTTTCAGATTCCCTATGGTGCTGGAGAAGGAGTGACTGTAGATTTTGATGTTGTTGCTTTTGCCAAAAAATATCAGCTGCCATTGGTTCCTGTTATGAATGCGCTGAAGTTTCTGGAGCGGGACACTTGGTTGGTTTTGTCCGAAGCTGTCACAATCCCCTCACGGTTTAAATTTGAAATTGATAGCGCCGAATTGTATAAAGTTCAGGTGCAGTATGTAAAATATGATAAGCTCATTAAGGCTATTTTACGCAGCTATGGTGGTGTATTTGAAAACTATATCCTCATTAATGAATACGAATTTGCACGTAAGTTGGGTCTGCCTTATGATCGTGTTGTCGAGCTATTGAAGTCGTTAGAGTCATTGGAAATAGCGAGTTATCTGCCTTCTACAGATGCGCCACAATTGACCTTTTTGCAGAACCGCGTCGATTACAAACACCTGCATATCGATCATATTTTTATTCGCGATCGCCATCAGGTGAAAGAAGAAGAAGTCAATGGCATGATCGGTTATATTGAACGTAGCAATTGCCGCAGTCAGTCGCTGTTGTTATATTTTGGAGAAAAAAATGCGGGGTTCTGTAAAGTATGCGATTTGTGTCTGATCCGTAATCATCAGAAAAAGCAGCGCGCAGATATAAAAGCAGAAATCAAAAGTAGTTTGCTCGCTGGCGCTAAAAACATTCACGATTTGGTGGCTAGTTTGACAATAGGTACAGAAAAGAAAAGAATAGAGATTATCCGCGATCTCCTGGATGCGGAAAAAATCCGCTTGGAGGATAATCTCTACTCTTGGAATACCTTGTTTTAAACTATTTTTCGATGGGTAGATTGAGCTCTTCGCGACCCCATTCTGACCAAGAGCCATCGTATACGCGGATTTGCTCGTGACCAACAAGATGAGAAGCAAATGCTAAGATTGAGGCCGTGATACCCGATCCACAGGAGAATACATATTCATTTCCGGTAGCATTATGATGATCAAATTGCTGTTTCAGTTCACCAAGGGGTTTATAAACGATTCCATCAAGTAATTCTTCGAAAGGGAGGTTTTTGGAATGAGGGATATGCCCACCATGAAGGCCTTTTCGAGGTTCAGCAACAAAACTACTAAATCGACCTTTACTTCTGGCGTCAAAAATATTCACTTGAGGATCCCGATAATGTGTTAAGATATATTCTTTGTCAGCATAATGGTTTGCTTGAAATTGGGCTTTAAAGTTTCCAGGCTTTACAGCAGCTGCATACTGGTCTACGAACGGTAATTTACTTTTTTTCCAAGCGGGGACGCCACCATTTAAAATAAATACCTGCTCAAAACCCATAACCTTAAACATCCACCATGCCCTTGGGCTTGAATAAACACCCCATCTGTCATATAACACGACGGTACTATCCTGATTGATTCCTAGGCGTTGCATTTCCCGTTCGAATACTTCTGCCGATACAAGGGTATGTGGTAATTTAGAAGTAGAATCCGAAAGTTTCCCTTCGATGTCAAAAAATTGAGAATGCGGTAGTACTTCGAACTTGGCGTCCTTGATGGATTGGCCAACTTTGTCGATGGTGCAATCAAGGAGGACAATGTCTGTATGCTGTCCCAATGATTCCAGAAGTTCGGTGGGGTTGATTAAGGCTGATTTGAATGACATAACAATAAAGTTTATTGCTACAAAATTACAAAAGCATCCCTATAAAAGCAAAGCGGCTGTTCTTTTGGAACAGCCGCTTTTTATGGATTGAAATTGCTAATTACTTAGCGTTTTTATCATTTTCCATTTGCTCTTTCAATTGAGCTAATACGTCTAAGTCGCCTAAAGTAGATTTCTCAACAGAATCTTTTACTTTTTTCACAGCTGAAGACTCAGCTTTAGCGTCTTTTTTACGGCTGTTAGACTCTTCTTTGCGAGCTTCTTCTTTCTCTTCTTCCCAGATACGAGAGTGAGAAATTACCAAACGTTTGTTCTCTTTGTTGAACTCGATGATTTTGAATGAAGTAACTTCATCAACTTTCAATGAAGAACCGTCTTCTTTAACAGAGTGTTTAGAAGGACAGAAACCTTCAACACCATATTGTAAAGCTACGATATCACCTTTGTCACCAACTTTGATCACAGTACCTTCGTGGATAGAACCTTCAGTAAAGATCGTTTCGAAAGTATCCCAAGGGTTTTCTTCCAATTGTTTGTGACCTAAAGATAATTTACGGTTTTCTTCATCCAATTCTAAAACAACTACGTCTAATGTTTCACCAACTTTAGTGAATTCGTTAGGGTGGTTGATTTTTTTAGACCAAGATAAATCAGAGATGTGGATCAAACCATCGATACCTTCTTCCAATTCAACAAATACACCAAAGTTAGTCATGTTTTTAACAACAGCTGTTTGTTTAGAACCTACAGGGTAACGCTCAGTGATATTTTTCCAAGGATCTGGAGTCAATTGTTTGATACCTAAGCTCATTTTACGCTCATCGCGATCTAACGTTAAGATTTGCGCTTCGATCTCATCACCAACTTTCAAGAACTCTTGTGGAGAACGTAAGTTTTGTGACCAAGACATTTCAGAAACGTGGATCAAACCTTCAACACCAGGGATGATTTCTAAGAAAGCACCGTAATCAGCAACTGTTACGATTTTACCTTTAACTTTAGAACCAACTTCTAATGCAGTATCTAAAGATTCCCAAGGATGCTCAGATAATTGTTTCAAGCCTAAAGCGATACGTTTTTTCTCGTCATCAAAGTCTAATACAACAACGTTGATTGTTTGATCTAACGATAAAACTTCTTTTGGATGCTCGATACGACCCCAAGAGATGTCTGTGATATGCAATAAACCGTCAACACCACCTAAATCGATGAACACACCGAAATCAGTGATATTTTTAACTGTTCCTTCTAATACTTGACCTTTTTCTAATTTAGCAACGATTTCAGATTTTTGGTTTTCTAAATCGTTTTCAATTAATACTTTGTGTGATACGACAACGTTTTTGAATTCGTGGTTGATTTTCACAACTTTGAATTCCATTGTTTTACCTACGTATACATCGTAGTCACGGATAGGTTTGATATCGATTTGAGATCCAGGTAAGAATGCCTCAACACCTTTGATATCAACGATAAGACCACCTTTAGTACGGCTCTTAACGAAACCAGTAATGATTGCATCATTTTCCAATGCCTCATTGATAGCTTCCCAAGATTTTTGAGTTTTAGCACGTTTGCGAGAAAGTACTAATTGACCGTTAGCATCTTCTTGAGATTCAACGAATACGTCAACTTTGTCACCAACTTGTAATTCTGGTAAGTCACGGAATTCTGATAAAGAAACTAAACCGTCAGATTTGAAACCAACATTTAAGACTACGTCTTTGTTGTTGATAGAAACTACAGTACCTTCAATAATTTCACCTTGGTTAACTTGGTTGAAAGTATCTGCGTATTGTGCTTCAAGTTTAGCGCGTTCAGCTTCGCTATAATTTCCGAAACCTTTATCATTTGCATCCCAGTCAAATTCACCTTCTGGTGTGATCCAAGTGTTTGATTTGATTTCGTCGATTAAGTTTGAATCAGCTTCTGATTCAATTTTTTCAGTGTCTTTCACTACTTTAGTGTCAGCACCTTGTAGCTCTGCGTTTTTCGCTGCTAATTCTTTTTCTGCTTCTTGTTTTTTTGCCATTAATTAATTTTCTCCTTTTTCCTACTTTGTAGGAGTTGCAAAGGTACAAAAAAACTTTAAATGCAAAATTTTATTTTTCTTATTTTATTGAAAGACTTTCAGTTATACAGGCCTTTTGCTTTAGACGTGTAAAGCTGCCTGTTCGAACGCTCGTTTAGCGTCTTCTACCGTTCATTTGTTGCCAACCTGACGGGGTAAATGAAGCTTTAAATAATTTTATACACCTATTCGTCTCTCTTAAAAGAGTTGAAAATGCGTGGTTTGGCAATAACAATGGTTTGTTTAGACAGCGCTATTGCTGCATTAAGCTCATAGCCCAATAATAAAATAAGCGTATTCAGGTAAATCCAGAGCATAATGACGATCAGTGTCCCAATGGATCCATAGAGTTTGTTATATGCACCAAAATGATTGATATAAAAGGTAAATATGGAAAACGTCAATATTGCTAAAATGGTAGCCATAGAAGCTCCGGGACTGAAGAGTTTCCATTTATTGGAGTTGGAAGGACCAAATTTGTAAATACAGCTTACCGTGAAAAAGTAAATAGCAAATATTATCAACCATCGGGCTACTTTAAGTAGAATGGCCCAGAAGCTCGACTTTATACCTGTTGTTTCCTTGAGGTAGTCTATGGTAATGCCAGCTAGGGTAAATATTGTCATCCCAACTGTTAACGCAAAAATAATTAGGAAAGCCAAGGCTAAGGCAAGCAAACGTTTTCTGACCCATGGCCTTCTTTCCGTCATGAGGGAAGCCTTATTGAAGGCATTCATCAGAGAGGCCATACCATTGGTTGCAAAATAGGCCGCAAATAAAAAACCGAAAGAAAGTAATCCACCATTTTGGTTTTTAATAATATCCTCCAAAGTCGTTTCAACAACCAGAAAAGCATTTTTGGGAATAACCACGGCCAGAAAGTCCAGCAACTGTTCCTGAAAATTATTGATCGGAATATAAGGGATCAATGTAAATAAAAAAATGATACCCGGAAAAATGGCCAATAAAAAGCTATAGGAAAGGGAAGAAGCCTTGCTGACAATGGAATCTCTCGATAGCTCCTGAAAGAAAAATACGGCCACAGTATAGAGTGGTAGCGAGCCAAAGCCAGGTAGTACGACACGTTTACTCCATTCGATTAATCTAAAATAAGGTTCAATATTTAATAGCCATTGGTGGATTTTCCCCATATCAATTAAAATAGTTACTCATCTTATCCAAGAAAACCTGTGGCGGCATACAAGGTCTATTTTTTTCCATGTTGACAAAGACCAAAGTTGTCTCGCCCTGGTTGAGTAGTTCTCCGCTTTCATTGAACAGTTCATATTCAAAAATAATACGGACGGCAGGTTTCTGGCGGATTGTTACCCGTATCGTGATCAAATCATCGTATTTGCCCGGTTTTAGGTATTTTGTTTTCATCTCCGTAACGGGGAGCATGACCCCCATTTCTTCCAGCTCCTTATACGATATCCCCGTGCTCCGCAGCATTTCAGTCCGCGCTATTTCGTAAAATGCAGCATAATTTCCATAATAAACATAACCCATTTGGTCTGTTTCTGCATAGCGGACACGAATCTGATGGTCAAATACAAACATTATTTTTTAATATTTCTGGCGTCCAATGCCTGTTGAAATTTACGTGCATTGATCAAATGCTCAGCCTCTGTTTTTGCAAAATTATGATAGCCCGAAAAATCATCTTTAGCACACATGTAAATATAATCATGTTGCTTAAAGTTTAAGACCGCATCAATTGCAGCAATACTTGGAATTGAAATAGGACCTGGAGGCAAGCCCCTATAGATGTAAGTATTGTAAGGATTGTCTGTTCTAAGGTGCTTATTCAATACCCTTCTAATGGTAAAGTCGTTGTTGGCAAAGATCACGGTAGGATCAGCTTGCAATAACATGCCTTTTTTGAGGCGGTTTAAATATAATCCGGCGATCATGGGCATTTCATCTTGGTGTAAGGCTTCACCTTTGACAATAGAAGCCAATGTACTGACTTGTTGCGGTGTCAGGTTAAGTGCTTTTGCTTTTGCCGTGCGATCTGCATTCCAAAACTTTTTCCATTCATCATCAAAACGAGCAATTACTTTTTCGGGATTGGTGTTCCAATAAATTTCGTAGGTATTGGGGATAAATATAGCAATCAGATTTTCTTTTGTAAATCCATATTTCTGTGCTGTAGCCTCATCATTTAGTACCGCGATAAATTCTGCAGAATCTGCCTCAAAACTTTTACCAAGGAGTGCGGCCATATTCTCTTTCAGTCGCACATTGGAAAATCTGAATTTTACAGGTTCTTGGTAGCCACCAATCAAATTGCCAACTAAGCGTCTATTGTTCATACCAGGGGTTAACAGATAACGTCCGGGTTTTACACTTTGCTCATATTTTTTATATTGTGCGGCACGCTCAAAGTAAGCGATGTCATCCACAAGATTTGAATCCTTGATTGATTTCAATACATCTTCATATTTTTCGCCCTCGTGTATGTACAGGTATTTTTTCTCTCCCGATACATTGGAAGCATAAAATGCTTTATAAAATGTCCAAGCAAAATAACCTCCGACAACGATAACGATCAGGGCAATGATTTTTAACCAACTTGGTATTCCTTTTTTATTTTCCATGCTAAAATTTTTTATTCATTTGTTGTTCGCTATTAAGGGCATTCATACAGCCTTTAGCGGTCAATGGTTGATGAAATCGCCCAGATATGGATCGGTTTCATCTTTATATTTTATACAATTCCTGAATCTGCAACAAACGCTAATCCATCATAATGGAGATTATGCCATGCAGCTTTATTTTTAAGTCAATACACTTAAAAGCCAAGACTATTCCCTTTACTTTCTTTTTCTTTTTTCTGCCCTGCAGTTGGATTTGTTGTTGTCGATTTAGCTGCTGGCGTATTTGTTGTGGTACTTTTCGCTGGAGCAACGGGCTTAGACTGAACCGGAGCTTTTGCTGCTGGCGGAGTAACCTGTGTTTGGTTTGCCTGTGGTTTAGGAGTTGGCGTACCTCCAGCTGGAGCACCTGTAGTTGTTGTTGGTGCCGTCAATGAGAGCGTTATGTCTATTTTAGCCCCTAAGCTGGTTAAGCCTTTTTCTATTCCTGGTGATTGTACACTGATTACTGCGGTGGCTGTATCCGTTACATTGGGATCATAAGTCACTGTGCCTAGGCCTAGACCAGCTCCAGATAGGGCAAACTTCGCTTCGTTTAATGGAAGACCAATTAAGTTGGGTATTTCCACTTCATTAGCACCGAGTCCATTTCCCAAAACTAGATCTATACGTGAACCCTTAGAAATCATGCGCCCGTTACGGATTGATTGTCCAGCAAATTGAGCATCCAATACGATGTCCCTAGCGATATCGGCGACATAAGAAGTGTCTCCGATTCTAAGGTTATGGTTTTTCAAAATAGCCGTTGCTTCGATCAATGTTTTATCCTTTATATTCGGAAAGGCAACTTCAGGTGCAACTTGTGTGATAATGGTCAAATAAATAGTCCGCCCCGATTTTACATGAAATCCTTGTTCGGGATCCTGCTCGATGACCATTCCTGGTTTGGCGTCCATCTGGTAGACGGAGTCAATTTGATATTCCAGCCCCGCGTCTTCCAGCGCCTGGATGGCAGCACTGATATGAAGGCCTTTCACTTTAGGAACGGCTATAGATTCATCATGTTTGGTATATATTTTCAGTCCAACATAAACGAAAAGGAATAGACATACTATCGCGATAAAAGCGGCAATAAGATTTTTCCTAAAAGTGGGGGTCTGAAGATATTGTACGACTTTGGACATTTCTCTGTTTTGATAAAAATTAATTCTGCATAGAACCGCAATATTAAAGCCAAGTTTGCAGAATGATTAAATAAAATTATTCCTCACAAAATTATTCGTTTTTCCGTGTATAGCAAATTATATTTGCTATTCGAATCGCTAAAATTTATGAAAGCAAAAATAGCATTAATAACTGGAGGTTATACAGGAGAAGCTGAAGTTTCTTTTAAAAGTTCTGCCTTTGTCAATTCTCAACTTGATCACGACAAATACGATATATATTTGATTACAGTGACCAAAGAAGCATGGTACTATGAAGATTTGGACGGTAAGCGGCATCCGATTTCAAAAGCAGATTTTACACTTCCATTGAACGGAGATATCTTAAGCTTTGACTTAGCATTTATTATGGTGCATGGTGTGCCCGGAGAAGATGGAAGACTTCAGAGCTATTTTGATTTATTAGATATTCCATATACCTCATGTGATGCCTTGACTTCGGCATTGACTATGAATAAAGGGTATACAAAAGCGATTTTATCGGATATTCCCGAGTTGCATTTGGCAAAATCGGTCTTATTGTTTGAATCGCAACGCCCGGAAGCGGTCAAAATCGTCGAAAGCAATCTTTCGCTGCCGTATTTTGTGAAACCTAATGCCGGTGGAAGTAGTATCGGAATGACCAAAGTAAAGGAATCGGCACAACTGCAGGAAGCGATTGATAAAGCTTTTGATGCAGAGAATACCGGGAAACAGGTTATTGTTGAAGAATTTGTGACTGGACGCGAATTTTCCGAGGGAATTTTTAGGAATTCAAAAGGCGAACTCGTTGTTTTGCCGGCTACCGAAGTTCGTACTACACGTGAATTTTTTGATTATGAAGCCAAGTATGTACCTGGATTGACCGAAGAGATTACACCAGCAGATCTGACTAGGGAAGAGCAGGAGCGCGCTGCACGTATTTTAAGGGAAATTTATGTGAGATTGAACTGTAAGGGTATGGTTCGGGTGGACTTCTTTTTGGAAAACGATACCGATAAATTTTATTTTATCGAAATTAATACCATTCCGGGGCAGACTCCACAAAGCTTTATTCCGCAGCAGGTACGGGCTTTTGGAATGAAGGAGGGGGATTTTTACGGGGAGTTGATCGAAACGGCTCTACAATCGAAATAGTTTTGTTCTATCTCAGTAAGACTTGAGGCAGGGACTATATGGCTGGAGCGCGGATAAGCATACATTCCGATGATGACATACTGCATTTCCCGGCCACAGCCCGCTGATCATTCGCATAAGCAGCCTTCTAGCCAAGGAGGATAAAAATACGCCACGATGACGATGCGCAAAAAAGGCTTTCAATTTTCTGAGAGCCTTTTTTGTGTTTTATTTTCTGAAATCAAATTTCGATAGATCAGGTTTAAACTTTTTAACTCTTTTCAGCTCCTCCTGATAAATTACCTGACCGATATTTTTTAAAAAAGGATAGGTTACTGTTTCATATTCATAGCGTCCATCGTTGTAGATGCCATTTTCATTGGACTGTACAACAACGGCGAGCATAAATTCCACGCCATGTTCAAAGTCGACGACATAGGCATTATCAATATTATAGCCATAGGAATCTCCATACTTGTTGAAGATCCGGATGTTGGGATTTAAGATCGCATTTTTTTCACGGCCATAAAAAAGGAGCTTGCTATACGTTGGCCAGAATTCTGCTGGATCATATTTTGGAAAATCCGATTCAAAGGGATAGCGCGACATATAATCATAGAGGAGCGCGTAGTCATCTTTTTTCAGATTGAATCTTTCTTGAGGCTGAAATGCTTCGGGAAATAACAGCTTCTTCAATATCAGCTGTTGATCTTGCAAAGCGTATACATTTAATCCTTCAAAACTCCAGGGTTCATGAACAAGTTCATCTTTATCGTTCATGTAACCTTTCCCCTGAAGCGTATTGGACAGCTCGATGGTATAATCCTTGGGATCGAACTGTGCTTCTTGTTTATAAATAATACGCTTCCCCTTATAAAAGGTGACGGGGTTAGTATGTTTGGCCCATATGCCTTTGTCGCCAATAGCAAGACGGTTGACAATGCGGCTGTAATTAGTGCCGTATTTTTTTAGTTTCGCATTCAGTTCTGCACGGCCAATAAATTCGAAAAGCCTGTTTTGGGCATCGTTGTCGCTGGTTAATAAGATCTTTTTAACATATTGAGCAACAGATGGAAGGCCATTGGCGGCGGATTCATCCACAAGAACCTTAGTCTGCTTTTCAAAAGCAGAATCGATGCGTAGTGGGGTATCTTTGCTGAGACCGTCAATATGCAGGTCATTGATTTTTTCCAAAGCCAGAATTGCTGTCGGCAACTTCACTGTACTTGCGGGATAAAAATACCAGTTCGGATTCAGTCGATAGCTATAGGACCTGAAATGTGGCTTATTGGATTTGTCACGATCAATCTGTGTATACAGAATTTGTACTTCATTTTTCGTCGGATGACTTAATATGTTTTGAAATAGATCGGGATGACTTTGGAGTAATTTTTCCAGGTAAACAGTATCTATCTTCTGAGCGTATAGATCTGACATGAATAGAGTAAAAATTAGGGTGAGGTATTTTTGCATGTGCTTTAGATCAAAGTGTCGCGCCTGTAAGCTCTTCTATAGCTTTTAATGGTGATAGGATCATGAAGCAAAAAGCTCCATGATCCTATCGCGTTTTGCTATTCGTAAACATGGAATTATTTTCGCGTATAAACTTCAAAGGTATAAGCAAATGCATGTTTGTCATCGGCCTGATGCGAATCTGAGGCAACTAATTCCCATTCTTCTGACGGTAATTCAGGAAAGAAAGCGTCACCTTTGATAGTTGTATGTACGCGCGTCAGAAGCACTTTATTTGCCAAGGGTAGCACTTGCTGATAAATGTTTGCGCCACCAATGATGAATACCTCACGTTCATCCCGGCAATACAAGAGTGCCTCTTGGATGCTGTTGGCAACATCAATATCTTCTCCCTGGAAATTCGCGTTACGTGTAATGACAATATTCCTTCTGTCTGGTAATGCTTTGCCTATGGCCTCAAAAGTCTTTCTGCCCATTAGGACAGAATGCGCAATGGTATTTTTCTTAAAATATTTAAAGTCGTTGGGTAAATGCCAAGGCATCTGATTGTCGATTCCGATGGCATTGTTTTCCGACGCAGCTACGATTAATGTGATCGTTGGGTTGCTCATTTTTGATATAAGGTGATTATTCGTTCGCTAAAATATATTACAAAATCAGGTACCTTTCTTGTTAAACGGCCACCGGAGCTTTGATATGTGGATGGGATTCGTAGTTTAACAATTCAAAATCTTCAAACTTAAAATCAAAGATATCTTTTACTTCAGGGTTTATTTTCATCTGGGGTAGCGCTTTTGGCTCGCGGCTCAATTGGAGCTCCGTTTGCTCGAAGTGATTACTGTAGATATGTGCATCGCCAAGGGTGTGGATAAACTCTGCGGCTTCCATGTCGCAAACCTGTGCGACCATCATCGTCAATAAAGCATAAGAGGCAATGTTGAAAGGAACGCCCAAGAATATATCGGCACTACGTTGATAGAGTTGACAGGACAATTGCGGCTTTAAGATACCTTTTTCAGGTTGTGCCGGAGCGACATAAAACTGAAAAAAGGCATGACAAGGAGGTAATGCCATATGCTCTATTTCGGCAACATTCCATGCCGATACAATAATACGGCGTGAATCCGGTGAATTTTTTAGCTGGTTGATAACCTGTGTGATCTGATCGATATGACGGCCATCGGGTGTTGGCCAGGAGCGCCATTGTGATCCGTATACAGGGCCCAAATTTCCTTGTTCGTCAGCCCACTCGTCCCAAATGCTTACGCCATTTTCTTTGAGATACTGAATATTGGTTTCACCTTTAAGAAACCAGATCAATTCATGGATAATGGATCGCAGGTGTAATTTCTTCGTCGTTACCAAAGGGAAACCTTCCTGAAGGTTGAAACGCATCTGATATCCAAAGACACTTTTGGTACCTGTGCCCGTACGATCTGTCTTTACAACACCATTCGTATATACATGTCTGAGTAAATCTAAATATTGTTTCATCTGTAAAAAGTAATTATTAAATACCAAATATCAATGCTATAATCGAACTGGATAGAACGAATAGCACTATTTTATGTGTCTGATTCTCAATCGGGGATTTTTTGAATACATCATGTCCGGCTCTAATTTAGTTTGTCCGTAATAAGCCGCCGGTGCATTCAACCTTTCAAGATAGTCAAAACTAAGGAAAATCCTTATAACGAGAAAGTCAAAACTTAAAATGATAAGAGGGGTTACTGAAAAAAAATGTAATTTTGCAAAATATTATGGAGAATAAAAAAGTAGCTTTTTATACACTTGGATGTAAACTGAATTATTCAGAGACATCATCCATTGGTCGTTTATTTAAAGATGCGGGCTATGATACTACAGCGTTCAATAGCCGTGCAGACGTTTATGTAATCAATACATGTTCGGTAACGGATAATGCTGACAAGAAGTGTAGAAAAGTAGTGAAGGAAGCTTTAAAGCACTCTCCCAACGCCTATATTACGATTGTTGGCTGTTATGCGCAGCTAAAACCAAAAGAGATTGCAGAGATTCCGGGAGTGGATATGGTCTTAGGTGCAGCTGAAAAGTTTAATATTATTGAGCATATCAATGATTTGACGAAACAGGAAAAAACGATCGTTTATAATGGTCCAATCGATGAGACCAATCAATTTGTTTCGGCTTATTCGATTGGCGATCGTACGCGTACCTTCCTAAAAGTACAGGACGGGTGCGATTATTCATGTACATTTTGTACGATTCCTTTGGCACGTGGCGGAAGCCGCTCGGGTAAGATCGAAGATATTGTGCGTCAAGCGGAAGAAATTGCAGCTTCAGGCGTCAAAGAAATCGTTTTAACAGGTGTAAACATTGGCGATTTTGGTATTCGGGATGGTAAGCGCGAAGACCGGTTCTTGGATTTGGTACAAGCACTGGATGAAGTCGAAGGGATTGATAGAATCCGTATTTCCTCGATAGAACCCAATCTTCTTTCCAATGATATTATTGAGTTTGTGGCGCAATCAAAACGTTTTGTTCCACATTTCCATATGCCACTGCAGTCTGGAAGCAATAAAATTCTGAGTTTAATGCGCAGAAGGTACAAAAGAGAACTTTACACAGAGCGTGTCGCATTTATCAAGTCATTGATGCCTAATTGCTGTATCGGTGTTGACGTTATTGTCGGATTTCCGGGAGAAACACGTGAAGACTTTATCGATACATACAATTTCTTGAATGATTTGGATATTTCTTACCTGCATGTCTTTACCTATTCAGAAAGGGAGAATACGATTGCTGCTCAAATGGACGGTGCTGTACCGGGAGCTCAACGCAGCGACCGTAGCAAAATGTTGCACATCCTTTCGGAGAAGAAGCGCCGTGCGTTTTATGAGTCACAGCTTGGTGAGACTGGTGATGTTTTGTTTGAAGCAGACGAAAAAGATGGTTATATGCATGGTTTTTCTAAAAACTATGTCAAAGTACGGACCTTATACGATCCATTATTGGTGAATGAGGTTGTACCGGTTAAATTTATGGAAGTAACGGATTCCTGTGAAGTGGAAGTAGAAGAAATTCCGGAGACATTGACACATTAATCTTTTTAAGGGTTATACTATATTAAGATTTATAACATATAAAAAAGGCAATCTTCCCGCATAAGATTGCCTTTTTTCGCTAAAGAGAATTCCAAAATTTCCCTATTGATTGCAGTATGCTGTTGTATTTCTGATCAAATTGACGGCTGAAATCTGACCGGAAGTAAATCGGTACCTCTAATGCGTACTGCTCTTTGCTGCGTTCAACCAGATGACGGTACCCAAGATCAAAAGCACCCCGAGCCATTGTATCGTGGATACACTTTCATGAAGTATAAAAAATGACATACAGGTGGCTACAGGTAGCTCCGCCGAACTCAATATTCCGCCTAAGGAGAAGCCTGTTTTAGGTAAGCCGTAGGCAAACAATAAAGGCGGGATGACTGTGCCAAATAGAGAAAGGATCAAGCCGAAATAAAGGAAGTTACCATCAAATTGACCATTCCATAAATAAGCAGGTGGAAATAAGGTAAAGACCATGATACAGGCCCCCGTTACCATAATAGCGCTTTTTTGAATGGGGTGATAGTCATTGCCGACACGACCGTTGACGATCATGAAGACCGAATAGGCGGTCGCCGCTAAAAGACCAAATAAGACACCTGTTAAGTTGAGCTGTTGTAAGCCTTTTTCAAGAAGTCCAGTCGCTAATAATGTTGCAATGAGTACAATGCCGATGCCAATCAGGTTGTTTTTTGAAGGTTTTGCCTTGAAAAAGATAAATTCAATCAGCACACCGATCCAAATATACTGCATCAACAGTACAATGGCCAAGGAAGCCGGAACAAGCTGTACACATTTGTAATAGAGAATGCTCACCAAACCGGTCGAAGTACCACTGATTAATATCTTGATCCATGAAGATTTCTTGCTTGAAGAGTGAAATGACTTTGCCGAAAAGAGTTTGATGATGATATAGATAAGCCAAAGGATAAGCATGCCAAACAATACCTGAATTCCCGTTACCTCTCCTAAATTCAACCCTTTACCATAGGCTTTTTTAACAAACGTTGATAGTATCCCAAAACTACTCGCACCGAAAAAGACAGCTAATGCACCTTTTAATTTTTCCATTCTCAAATAAATTAGGCGTCAAAGTTACGATTTCTGAACAATTCTTTTTCTTATCTGACGTTCTTATCAAGAAAAGCAATCTCCGGGGGCAAGCAAATTTATTGGATATCAACAGCAATTTAATTAAGTTTGTTATGCAAGTAAGTTTGTTAAGCAAGAACGTAAATCGAACAGCATGGGTGTCAGATCTTATTTTATCTTCTTTTTAGGTGCAGTTCTATTTTTGAGCAGTTGTTCAACGAAGAAAAAGGTACTTAGCTCCAAAACACATTCTTCCAATGGTTCGGTTTTGACAGATGCGAGCTCAGCGCGTGGAAAAACTTTTTCGGGATTCAAACTTGACAATTATGCAGACTTGCTCAATGTGAGTACCAAAAAACTAAATCCGCACCTTTATTCCTTTATTGACGATTGGATGGGGATACCGCATCGTATGGGTGGACAGACCAAATCGGGGGTAGATTGCTCGGGATTTGTTAATCTGCTCTATATTGAAGTATACAAAGGGAATTTGCCGCGGACTTCGCGTGACATGGAAGGAATAGTAAAGAGAAAAAAGGTCGATAAACTTGAAGAAGGAGATCTCGTGTTTTTTTCTTTCGGACGAAATGGAATAGATCATGTTGGTGTATACCTGCATAATAATAAGTTCGTTCATGTTTCGACACGGAAAGGTGTTATTATCTCTGATCTTTCCGACAGTTGGTATGCGAAGACCTTTGTTGACGCGGGCTCTCCCAATATCTAAACGCGTGAATTTCATGTAGGTTTTATGTCATATCTTGATATAAACTTTTATACCCTGTATAAATCCTTATTTTTGTCAAAATTTTATAGAAATGACAATCAAGAGTAAGAAGATTTTTTTGGGCCTTTGTATTATTGTGCCGTTTTTGATGTATTGTGTTTATTACTACAGTAATATGATCAAAAATGCCCCTTTTCGTTTTGCCGATTTTGAATCCATTGAATTCAAATATGGCGAGCCGAACCACATGGTCAACGAATACAATTCAAAAACACGTATCTATAAATATTTAGACAAAAAAGATTCTCTAATTACCGATACTGTAAAATTTACAAAAGACGATTTATTATACCTGCATCGCAAAGCAATGGAGCTCGGCTTTTGGAACTTGGATACTGATATGACCGGTCCTGAATGGCAGCAGGATTCAACAAATTCTAAAGTCCCACGTTTTTATTTAGAGTTCAACTATAAAGATAAGTCCAAGCATATCACTTTGGATGCAGATTTTGCAGGCAACCCTCGGATGCACGATGCAGCAAAATCAATGATCGATGAAGTCAACCGCATGTTGGCAACTGCGCAAGCCAGATAGTTAAGAAATAGGCCCTAAGGGTAAAGAGAGAAATCAAGTCATTGGTTTCTCTTTTTTTGTGCCGAATATCCGTCTGAAAACAAAGGATGGAAGAAGGATTTAACCGGCCAACAACATATATGTTAATGGGGATTTTATAGGGACTTAATAGGGACCTGATAGGGACCTCATTCGGATGAATACGTATAAAACACGGATAAAGTCCCTATAACGATACTGCCAAATATGGATTAATTAATACAAGAGTGTTAAATGGCTTCCTTTGTTTTTTTGATAAATTCTTTATATTCTCTTTATACTCCGTTAACCTGAATCGAATACTTTAGCGCCAAAACAAAATTTCATATGAAAGCATTTTTGGCACTAGCAATTTCCTGGGCATGCGTAAACGCTGTGCAGGCGCAAGATTTTGCAAAAGGAAAAGTTTATCTGGACGCAAACAAGAACGGAAAATTAGATAAAAACGAACAAGGCATTGCGTCTGTTTCTGTTAGTAACGGGCGTGAAGTGACAACGACTGATAAAGATGGTAATTACCAATTGCCCGTTGGAAATGACAACATCATTTTTGTGGTTAAACCAACAGGCTATGCTTTGCCCTTGGATGAAAATAACCACCCAAAATTCTATTATATCCATAAAGTAAACGGTAGTCCAGTTTCAAAATACCCTGCTGTTGCTGCTACAGGAAAAATCCCTGCTGCTGTAAATTTTGCAATGTATCAACAAGATGAGGATCCTAATTTTTCAGCTTTTGTTTTTGGTGATCCACAGGCTTACACGGAGGAAGAACTGGCCTATTTCAAAAATGGTGTGATCAATGAAATTTCCAATAAGACAATTGCAAAATTCGGAATAAGCTTAGGCGACTTGGTGGGAGACGATCTTTCACTCCAGCCAAAATATAAATCGGTGATTTCCACGATGGGCTTGCCATGGTATAATGTCATGGGAAACCACGATATGAACTATGATGCTAAAGTGGATAGCCTCTCCGATGAATCGTTCGAGCGGACGTTTGGCCCCAATAATTATGCGTTCAACTATGGAAATACGCATTTTATCATTCTTGATAATATCATTTATCCGAATCCACGGACAGGTAAAGGTTATTTAGGCGGATTCCGTAAAGATCAGCTTGATTTTGTGGAAAATGACTTAAAAAACGTTGCTAAAGATAAATTGATTGTGTTGGCATTTCATATTCCTTTATACCATCAAAACTCGGATGTCTTTCGTAACGAAGATAGACAACGTCTGTTCGATATTTTGGCTCCATTTAAGCATACCTTGTCTTTATCCGCGCATACACACTTTCAGCGGCAATATTTTTATGGACAAAACGAAGGATGGAAACAAGAAAAGCCACATCACGAGTATAATGTGGGTACAACCTCTGGCGACTGGTATTCGGGCGAGTTGAATGAAAAGGGAATTCCTGTTTCTACAATGCGGGACGGTACACCAAAAGGGTATGCCATCTTAAAAATCGAGGGCAACCAGTACAGTTTTGATTATAAGGTTGTCGGTAAGCCGGCAACGTATCAGATTGATTTATATGGCGCATCAGTCGTTCCAGAAAAATACACAAAGAAATACCCGATATACGCTAATTTTTTCATTGGAAAGGAAGGTGACAAGGTAACGTATAGAATCAATCAGGGCGAATGGAAGGAAATGGATTTTGTCAATGAAAACGATCCGGCATTCCTAAATTCTCTTGCTAAATACGATACAGCAACCGAATTAAAGAATACGCGTAGACCTTCGAACCCCGAAAAATCCAGTCATCTGTGGACAGCTAATTTGCCCAAACTTAAAGCTGGTAAATATCAGATTGAGGTTCAGGCGGTTGATCTTTTCAATAGAGTACACCTGGCAACAAAGACTATTGAGGTGAGATAAATAAGCATTTGTAGAGTTGTTTTAAGTTTAAAGATAGCTTAAGATGCACTTAACATAACGATCCTATATTTGTGTAGAGTAATTTTTGATTCATAAAGAGTTAGGGTTAATGTGTAGATCTGTTGTGAAACACGTCTGAAAATTTAGTTTGTTTTTAAAGTGAAGGTAATCTCCCCAGATTACCTTTCACTGTTTTAGACCTTTTAGGCTATCTTACGATACCAGCATTTAACTGCTTCTCGGCTGGCCTGTTCTTACAGTTCATTTGATTTATGCAGACAAGGTTTTGCCTGGTAATTCGTTTGGTATATGAACCTTAGCAATATATGAACACATAGTTCGGCTGAACACTTGGTTCGACAGCGATAATATCTTCTGAAAGTGTCTGATGTTATTGGCCAGAAAGAACATTCCGTTCGCTTTTATTGTTGTTGGTCTGCGAAGTCATGAAGGCTTTTATGCCGGATAGCACGCCGAAAATCATCCGATGCCGGATTTTCAAAGATCTCCAGGTCGAAGTATTTTGTGGCGGCAAATAGGTGGTCGAATACATCCGAAACAATTCCTTCGTAATATTCCCAGCGGATATCGTTTACAAAGAAATAAAGTTCGACTGGAACACCGTGTTCGGTTGAAGCAAGCTGACGCACCATCAGGGGCATGGTCTTGTGGATATTGGGGTTTTGACGTAAATAGGTGAGTGTGTAAGCTCTGAACATCCCTAAATTGGTCATTTTGCGACCGTTTATGGGGCTTGACTGATCTATCTGCTGCTGGGTGTTGAATTGGTCAATTGTCCTGGCGCGCTCTTCGATATACGGCCGCAGGATCTGTATATTTTTGAGTTTTTCAATTTCTTCATTTTCTAAAAATCGAATCGTGGAAATTTTGATATTTATGGCCCGCTTTAAGCGCCTACCGCCCGACTGCTGCATGCCCCTGTAATTTTTGAACGAATCCGACAATAGCGTATGTGTCGGTATCGTCGTAATGGTCTTATCAAAGTTCTGTACTTTTACATTATTGAGGTTAATCTCTTTGACCGTTCCATCGGCGCCATATTTGGGCATCTCTATCCAATCTCCGACACGGATGGAGTCATTGGCCGAAACTTGTATACTGGCAACAAATCCTAGTATAGTGTCTTTGAATACCAACATCAGAATTGCGGATGCGGCACCCAAGGATAATAAGAAAGACCAGGGAGATTTTCCTGTCAATATTGAAAAGCAGATCGTTCCGCCGATAAACAATAAGATAATCTGACAAACCTGTAAATAACTCTCCAGAGGTTTGTCTGCAAAAGATTTCTTCATTCGCAGCATATCCCGCAAACTTTTCAGGAGCGAATGAATAATCAATAAACTGACGACAGTCGTCGCTATGTCAAGTATTTTATTGCTGTTTTCTTTCCAGGTTGGAAAACCCATGAAGATAATGGGCATGATATATTGTGCCACTAATATCGGAACAAAATGAGCAACAAGTTTCAGTGTTTTATTACGGATCAACAGATCATCAAAGCGGTTTGTACTACGTCTGATGGCTTTGATTGTTAACAGGAGTAATGTTCTTTTGGTGAAATAGTCAATGATGATCAAAAACAAGACAACCAGTAAGAGTAAAAGGATCGAGTTAACAAAATGACTCCCCTGATTATCAAGACCAAATTGTTTAATCCATTGAAATGTCCAATTATAGATGTGGGATTGAGAATCTTTGAATAATTCCGTTGCTGTGCTTTGCATGTTACAAATATACAAAAAGCCGCAATTAGCGGCTTTTTGTTATTTTGAATTGAGCGGTTCACGCTCGTGTTTATGTCTAAAGAAGACCGCAAAAAGGACTGCTATAATCAAGGTGTAGATGGCAAAAGCTAGCCAGATGTCATGCCAGTCTTTCAGCATGAGGTTACCACTTAACATGCCGTCAGGTAAGATTGAGATACTCTTTTCCTGCAGAAAATGTAGAAAATGGGTGTTGTCGATTGTTGTATCTAAATATTGTGCGAGATCTTTGCTGTTTTGAAAACTTTTGGTAAAGTAGTGGTCAATGATCCAACCCGATGCAAAACTGCCTACAACGGCACCAAAACCATTTGTCATCATCATAAACAAACCTTGTGCCGAGCTGCGTATGCTCGAAGTTGTTGAGGTTTCAACAAATAAAGAACCTGAGATATTAAAGAAGTCAAATGCCATACCATAGACGATACAGGATAATACAATCATCCAAAGTCCGCCTGCAGGGTCACCAAAGGAGAATAATCCAAAACGTAATACCCAGGCTAACATAGAAATCAGCATGACCTTTTTTATACCGAATCTTTTGAGAAAAAATGGAATAGCCAAAATAAATAGTGTCTCGGATATCTGGGAAATCGACATAATGATGGTCGAGTATTTCACAACGAAAGATTCTGCAAATTTAGGATAGAATTTAAATTCATCCAAAAATACATCACCGTAGGCATTGGTCAGTTGGAGTGCGGCCCCCAAGAACATGGAAAAAATAAAAAATAAAGCCATTTTATAATTTCCGAAAAGTTTAAATGCCTCTAAGCCTAATAGTTGTGTCCAGGAGGCATCTTCCTGTTGTAACTTTTTTGGTGGACATTTAGGTAGCGTAAAAGCATAGAGACTTAAAGCCAGCGCTGCGGTTCCGGCGATATAAAATTGATAAGCTGTAGCCTTGTTGCCGGTTAAATTGGTGATCCACATGGCGACGATAAAGCCTATCGTTCCGAATACCCGGATAGGGGGGAATGCCTTGACCAAATCGTAGTTATTTTCATTCAATGCCGTATATGCAATGGAGTTGGATAGGGCCAAAGTGGGCATATAAAAACACATCGCCGCTAGCATTGCATAAAAAAAAGTGTTTGGATCATTTACCTGCGGTAAATAGAATAAAACACCCGCATAACATAAGTGAAGGATAAAATATAATCTTTCGGCATTTATCCAACGATCGGCGATAATTCCCATCAGGGTAGGCATAAATAAAGAAGCGATCCCCATGGTTGCGAAAATAGCTCCAAATTGTGTACCATCCCATTGTTTTGTGCCAAACCAATAGTTTGCTATTGTAATCAACCATGCTCCCCAGACAAAGAACTGAAAGAAGCTCATAATGGTCAATCTTAATTTAATAGACATAAATCGATGTTATTTAAAATTTTTGTTTCGCTTTAATGAAAGGGGTTATTTTCTTTTGGAAATCTCATCCCTAATCAAGGCAGCCTGCTCGTAGTTTTCTTCGGTCAATGCCTGATTAAGTGCTTGCTCCAGTTGCTCATCTGTCAACGTGGAGAAAGGATTTTGTGGGGATTTTGAAGGTGTTTTTTCTTCGATCTCAACAACACTTGGATCCTGAACTTTGTTGGACTTGTCTAGGTTTTCCAAAAATGCGAACTCATGTCCCTCAATGATAATTCCAGCAGAGGACATAATAAATTCGTAGGCATAGATCGGAGCTTCAAACCGTACAGCCAGTGCAACGGCATCGGATGTGCGGGCATCAATCTCGACAATCTTGTTGCCGTCGGAACAGATAATTTTAGCATAAAATATCCCTTCAATCAAATTATAGATCAGTACTTCAATGAGTTTAATACCAAAAGAATCTGCAAAAGATTGAAATAGGTCGTGTGTCAGCGGACGACTAGGAATCATTTTCTCTATCCGAATAGCAATAGCTTGAGCCTCATGGCTGCCGATAATGATGGGCAATCTTCTGTTGCCCTCCACTTCTCCCAATACAAGAGCATAAGCCCCAGATTGCGTTTGACTATAGGATAAACCAACGATATCTAATCTGATTTTCTTCATTTTAATTCCAAAGCGGTCTACAAACTTAGATAAATTTGCTTTTATATCCAATTATAACAAATAAAAACTCCCCATTCATTTTGGATAAATGGGGAGAATATATCGGAAGAAAGCTTTAAATACCTTTGTAAGCCTTCAATGCCTGCGTTAATTTCGGAACGACGTCGAAAGCATCGCCTACAATTCCATAATCGGCCACTTTGAAAAAGGGCGCTTCTGGATCTTTATTGATGACAACGATTGTTTTAGAAGAGCTTACTCCGGCCAAATGCTGTATTGCTCCGGAGATACCGATAGCAATGTAGAGATTGGGGCTAACAACAATACCTGTTTGGCCTACGTGCTCCGAATGCGGGCGCCAGCCTGCATCAGATACCGGTTTTGAACATGCTGTAGCTGCACCAAGGACGTCTGCAAGTTCTTCCACCATACCCCAGTTCTCGGGGCCTTTTAAACCACGGCCTGCGGAGACGACGATTTCAGCTTCGGGCAGGGAAACTTTGTCTGTTGCTCGAACAATCTCTTTGACCATCGTTGTAAAATCTGTTTGGTCAATATTGGGAGCAAAAGTTTCGACATTTGCGCTACCACCGGTCTCTTTTGTTTCATATGCATTCGGGCTTAGTGCGATGACCTTTATATCCGAGGATAGTTCGAGCGTAGCGAAAGCTTTATTGGAGAACGCTGTTTTTTTGACAGTCAGTTTGTCGCCATTGATTGTGGGCAATTCGAGTGCGCCATCGGCCAGACCAGCCTCCAATTTGGCTGCAATACGTGGAGCGAGTCCCTTACCTGAGAATGAGTTGGACAGCACAAGTATTTTTGAACCGGTACTTTTTACGGCTTCAGCAATGATGCTTGCATACGCTTGGTTTACAAAAGAAGCAAGTTGTTCATTATTGACATTTAATACTTTGGAAGCACCGTACTTGCCTAAACCAGCAAGTTCGTCTTCAGCGACATTTCCGATTGAAATAGCCACAAGATCAGTCTGTATGTTATCGGCGATGGATTTTGCATAAGAAACAACTTCAAAAGCTGATTTTTTGAATTTTCCATCGGTATTTTCTACATATACGAGTATAGACATAGTGTTTTAGCGTTTAAAGATTAAATAACTTTAGCTTCGTCGTGAAGAAGAGAAACTAATTTTTCTACCTCGGCAGCGTCAACAAGTTTGACCGAACCGCGCGGAGCAGGTGTCTCATAGCTGACAATGTGTTCAAGAACGTCTATAGTGGAAGGTTCCAGCACATCCAATGGTTTGGTCCGCGCACTCATAATACCACGCATATTCGGTATTTTTGGCTCGGCAACACCTTCTGCTGTACCAATGACGATGGGCAGCTTTGCTGTCAATACTTCTTTTCCACCTTCAATCTCGCGCTCAACTGTGACTGCGTCGCCCGCAATATCAACTTTTTTGGCAATGGAAACAGAAGGGATATGCAGCAGTTCTCCTACGATTGCTCCCACTTGAGCACCGTTATAGTCGATTGATTCGCGGCCGGTTAAGATCAAATCAAATGCATTGTCTTTGGCATATTGTGCTATCTGATTCGCAACAAACCAAGCATCGCGCGGAACGGCGTTAATCCGTACAGCATTGTCTGCACCAATTGCCAATGCTTTTCGAATGGTTGCATCAGTAGATGCATCGCCCACATTGATGACAGTTACGGTTCCTTTTCCACCTTCGGCCAACTCAACTGCTTTGGATAAAGCAATTTCATCATAAGGGTTTATAATGAATTGTACACCAGCTGTATTAAATGCAGTGTTGTCATTTGTAAAAGTGATTTTGGATGTAGTGTCAGGGACATTACTTATACAAACTAATATTTTCATATACGATTGGTTTTACTCAAACTTACCATATTTTCTTTCAATTAAAAAGTGCTAAGGCGTTTTAAATGCTGTTAAAAAGTTGTCTTGAGATTTTGATGAATTTGTAATTTTACTAGTTTTTTTCTTTTATTTTTTTTGATGTGATATAATATTGATGTGTTTTATTGTCATTTTTGTAATTTTTTATTTTAAATAGCCGGTTCTTGACAATAGATTTATTACGTCAGTAAATTGTCATTTTATATGCTAGCATAGTAATTTTATATAACATCGCAGCTCATTCGGGGTCCCTGTTTATAAAAACCTTTCGTGTGATATGGAGAGACAAGGAATTGTTTTAGTGGATATACAATTAAATTGCATATAATATGCAATTTGTCTAAGTTTGAAATAAAAAAGATATGTCGACACGATTGGATCAACTGAATGAATTTTTGAAAGAGAGCCCTGAAGATCCATTTTTAAAATATGCGATTGCAGCTGAATATCTCAAGCAGGAAGATGAACAAGAGGCCATGGTAAGATTTGAGAATTTAGTACATACGAATCCAGATTATATAGGAACGTATTATCATTTGGGTAAATTGTACGAAAAATTGAATAGACAGGAGTACGCGATTAATACCTATAGATCCGGGATTGAGATCGCTCGCAAGACGCGTAATTTCCATGCTTTGGGCGAGTTACAAGGTGCATTGTCATTCTTGACAGACGATGATGAAGATGATTTTTAATCTTTTCTAAATTTTTGGTATTTAATTTGTTATGAATTTATTGGTGTAACTGTTAGATGCTGATTTTTTTGAATTTGGAATGAGATGAAAAGGTATATTTGGATTGTGGGTTTGTTATTGACAATTGGAATGGTGGGATGTGATAATCCCAAACAAAGTGTTGCGGTCTATAAAGATAATTTACAAGACCTAAAAGGTAGGGATAAGGCGGAAGTAGTGACTGGTGAATATAGAGGTGTCATGCCTTGTGCGGATTGTGATGGTATAGAAACGCTTATTTCATTGCATGCAGACAACACCTACCAATATTCATCTAAATACCTTAATAAAAGTGATGATGTGTTTATGCGTGAAGGAAAATGGAAATTGGATGGCAACATCATTACATTGGACGGCGTCGACTATAAGTTCAAATTAGGAAATCGGATACTCAGCCAGCTGGATCTTTCCGGAAATGATATTACGGGTGATATTTCCAAATATTATGTCTTGACAAAAAATTGATATATAGCCTAAGGGCTATATTAACACATAAAAAAGCCGAAAGTATACTTTCGGCTTTTTTATGTTTTTGGATGTATAGCTGTTTTCGGCTATCGAATAAGTTCTTATTGCTACAAGCTTGAGATTTTTTTCTTCACTTGCGGGTCATCCTTGAAGCTATATCTGGAAATGTTATTTGTTCTTTGTACAAAGTTCTTTCAAGGTTGCTACCACAAAATCGACTTCTTCCTTTGTATTATGCTTGCAGAATGAAAAACGAACCGAAGGACGCTCCGAGCTTGATTTGATTGCACCCAATACATGCGATCCGATGTCTGTTCCTGAGCTGCAGGCACTGCCACCAGAACAAGAGATCCCTGCAATATCCAGGTTGAATAAAAGCATGTCAGCAAGGTCACTACATGGGAAAGAAACATTTAGTACGGTATACAGTGATTTTTCTGGTTCAATAACACCATTAAAATCAATTTCGGGGATTGCTTTTTGCAACTCGTCGATCATATAAGATTTGAGTCCTTGAATATAAGCGCGGTGTTCTTCCATGTGCTCATAGGCAAGTTCCAAAGCTTTGGCAAGACCCGCTATTCCATAGACATTTTCTGTTCCGCCACGCATGTTACGTTCTTGTGCTCCACCGTAGATCAATGGTTTAATTTTGTTGTTGGCATTAATATAAAGAAAACCAACTCCTTTCGGGCCATGGAATTTATGGGCAGCTCCGGTTATAAAATCTATTTTCAGACTGCCAAGATCATGTGGGTAATGACCCATGGTCTGTACAGTATCCGAATGGAATATCGCATTATACTTTTGGCATAACTCGGCGATGCGTTGAATATCGTTGAGATTTCCGATCTCATTATTGGCATGCATAATGGAAACAAAAGTACGCGGATTGGTAGTTAAAAGTTCTTCCAGCTGGTTGAGATTTAAATTACCTTTCTGGTCAACTTCCAATAAATCAAGGTGTACCTTACCAGCTTTCTCCAACTCCTCTAACGTATGCAATACCGCATGGTGCTCAATAGGTGAGGTGATGGCATGGGTTATTCCAAAGTCGGCGATTGACCGAACGATGGCCATATTGTCCGCCTCGGTTCCGCCCGATGTGAAGAAGATCTCTGCTGGAGATACATGAAGTAGATTGGCGATCGTTTTACGTGCTTTTTCTACAATTGTTTTTACTTGTCGTCCGTGACTATGGATAGAAGATGGATTTCCAAAGTTATTGTTCATCACATCGACCATTACTTTTATTACTTCAGGATCTAAGGCTGTAGTCGCTGCATTATCAAAATATACTTGCATGCTGCAAAATTACAAATCTCTCAAGTAAATTAGAGGTATAAAATGACTTATTTTTATCATTTTATTTTCCTAATTGTAGCTGACAGTGCTGGCGTAGCGGGTCTCATCAGAATTAGGCTCTTTTGCCTGGAAAGGAATAAGATGAGTATTTTTCCGTTCTGATGAAAAAAATAGCGCCAATCTATTACTTCAGTTTGGCGCTACTTTTCTATTTAGACAAGTTCTCTTTTGGTCTGACCACGATGAGTATCACAATTCCTCCTAGTGCGAGCACCAAACCCAAATAGGCAGCGATATCACCTGCTTGCGTGTAGAACGTAATTTCTTCATTTAAATTGATTTCCTGATTTAGGGCCGCAGGCTGCCACCATTTAGTCTGCTGTACAATATCACCACGTTGGTTGATAAAGCCTGAAATCCCTGTATTCGCCGACCGGGCAACCCAGCGCCTGTTTTCAATCGCACGCAGTTTGGCATACTGTAAATGCTGGTCTTTACCCGAAGTATTGCCCCACCAGCCATCATTAGTGATAATGGCAATAAACTGAGCGCCTTTTTTGACGTATTTGGAAACATAATTGCCCCAGATGGATTCATAACAGATAACGGGTGCGGCACCAATACCGCTCTGGGCATAGAATACGGAAGGTTCAGTCTGTTTTCCGTAGCCACCCGTCGTACCACCGAATGCTTTAAATAAAGGTTTCAGGAAGTTCATCGCTGCCCCAAAAGGCATTTGCTCTACGCCCGGAACGAGTTTGGACTTATGGTAAAACTGAAGTTTGGAGGAATAATCGATCAATGTTGCGGCATTGAAATTATCTTGATATACATTAGGAGCTATTTCACGCGCAGTAGGTGTTTTTGCATAGTTGTACAGCTGATAACTTTCAATACCGGAAAGTACATTGCCATTTTTATATTGATCTAAAAACTTTAAAATGCGCTGGTAAGAATACGTTTCCCTAAAGTTTTCCTCGTCAAAATAGCCGTTCTGTGAAAGTGCCGTTTCAGGCCAGATAAAAAACTCTGTATTGGGTTTGGCGACCGAACTCGACAAGGAAAGTAAGGTGTTTAATTGTTCTTCAGGACTTAAATTGAATTTAATATAAGGGTCAATATTAGGCTGCACAACGACAATCTGTGCCGGATTCTGATGTTCTTCGTAGTTGAAGTAACGTACCAGCGAGTAGGTGCTGGGAACTAACAATACTGCAGCCAAAGAAGCTATCGGGACAATCTTACGTTTGATCGGATAAAGTCCTTTTCGATTGAGGTAAAGTGTAAATACTAAGATATTGACTAACCAGATCCATATTGTTCCACCATAAACCCCTGTAATGTCGTACCACTGGATCAATTGATGAAAACTGGCGAAACCGTTGCCCAAAGTCATCCAAGGGAAGGCTAAATCCCAGGATTCGTGTAGAAATTCATAGCTTATCCAGAATCCCATTAATCCGAAAAGGGATAACAGAATGTTCGTTTTACGTCGTAATTGCCCATAAAGCCTGAAAGCTAGCGCCATTAAAGCGGCGCCAAGGCAAAAAGGGATCAGACTGATGATAACAGCTGCAAAAGGCGGCATAACTGCCGAAATGGAGTTGTATACCCAATAAATAGAGGCCGTATTCCAGATAACTGCGGTGAGTCCTGCAGTAAGAAATATGTTGAGGCCTTTCTTTTTGAATGTTTCACTCCGGATAATATTTTCCACTGCAATGAGTAGTGGCACAAACCCAATAAATAACAATGGACTGGAATAGGGGATTGGAGGCCAGCCCAACCACAATAAAAAGGCACTTAAAAGTGCCAGTAGATAGTTATTTTTCACTATATATTTTCTCCCATTTATGATTATAAACTGGATAAAACTTCTCTCTTTTTACTCTCGTATTCCTCTTGGGTAATCAATTGTTTGTCGAAGAGTGTTTTTAATTTTTTGAGCTTTAAGGTAATTTCATCATCTTCCTCTTCTTTGGCGGGAGCGGGAGGGACGATAGGGGCTGCCGAAACCGGAGGAACAGCAGGGGTTGATCCGGTCGGTTGCTGTGCCTGAATTGGCGCCGCTGGAGCAGGCGCTGTAACTGCTGGCTGAACCGCTGCATTACTTTCTTGTCGCTCGATGATCACTTCCTTTGCAACTGTTGGAGCAATGACTATTTTTTCTTTTTCGGCGGCCAGTTCGGCTTTTTTATAATTTTCAAGTGCAGCTTTAATATATTGATAAAGCTTTCTCGCCTGAACTTTTGGAATATAATCTATGCTCAGATTTTCTCCTGTAAAAGGGATAACAGTCACTTTTGAACCAAATATTTCTTCCTTAAAAGCAATATCCTTGATGTCTTGCCAACCAAATATTTCAAAATCAGTCGCCAAGCCCAGTTTGGTAAATTCGCACATAAAAATGCGTTTATTACTAATCGTGATACTATCCGGTAAAATGGTTACAGCAGGTTTCTTTTGAACTGCGATATAATCTATTTTTTCTCCTGGAGTAAGCATATCTTGGACTTTAGTCACCAATTTTTCAATGATTTTTATGTCCTGCCCGTCCTGTGCAAATTGTTCCATGTTCATGTCAAATACTTTTTAATACCTAAAGATTGTCAAAATTTATTCCAATCCTGCTACACAAAATACAAATTCTCCTTTAATCGGATTGTTTTCAAAGTGTAATTTTAAATCAGTTAATGTTCCCCGAACATTTTCTTCATAGAGTTTGCTCAACTCACGTGATATCGACCCCTGTCTTTCTGGCCCAAAAACGGTGATAAATTCTTCGATGGTTTTGAGAATACGATGTGGTGATTCGTAGAAGATCATTGTTCTTTTTTCTTCTGCCAAAGCTTTTAAGCGTGTTTGCCGTCCTTTTTTTACGGGTAGAAAACCTTCAAAGCAAAAACGGTCATTGGGAAGCCCCGAATTGACAAGCGCTGGCACGAAAGCTGTTGCGCCTGGTAAGCACTGCACTTCAAGCCCTTCTTTGATGGCTTCACGCACCAGCAAAAATCCCGGATCTGAGATCGCCGGCGTCCCTGCGTCTGAAATCAATGCAATGTTTTGCCCTTCTTTCAAGAATTTAATGATTTCAGATACCGCTTTATGTTCATTGTGCTGATGATGCGCAAATACTTTTTTGTCGATTCCAAAATGCTTCAAAAGGGGAGCGCTGGTCCTTGTATCCTCTGCTAAGATGAGGTCCACTTCTTTCAGGACATTGATCGCACGGAACGTCATGTCCTCCAGATTGCCAATAGGTGTTGGAACTAAATATAACATGGTCAAAGTTAAGTTTTTTTTACTATATAATATGCGCTAAAACATTCTGTGCTTTTTGGAGTTTTATTTTAAAGATAATGGTAAACTCCATCACTTTATTTTAAATAAATTATGCAATACATTGAAAAAATACAGGCACATCTGGGTGCTGAAGCGAGTTATTTATTAGAATTTGATCAACCCGCAGTTTCCAAAACAATGCTTCATCTTCCACAAGCAGCATTTATTGACCAAGTATATAGTTCGAGTGACCGTAGCCCACAGGTCTTGCGGAGTTTGGGGCAACTTTTTGGAACGGGACGGTTAGCCAATACCGGGTATCTTTCGATATTGCCTGTAGATCAGGGAATCGAACACAGTGCAGGAGCTTCTTTTGCTCCAAATCCACAGTATTTTGATCCGGAAAATATTGTCAAGCTAGCTTTGGAAGGAAACTGCAATGCCGTGGCATCTACCTTTGGTGTTTTAGGAGCCGTTGCCCGAAAGTATGCACACAAGATTCCGTTTCTGGTTAAAATCAATCATAATGAACTATTGACCTATCCTAATCGAGCCGACCAAATCTTGTACGGAACAATTCGCGAAGCCTGGAATATGGGGGCAGTTGCGGTAGGGGCGACCATCTATTTTGGATCTGAGGAATCAGACCGTCAGATTATCGAAGTAGCAAAAGCATTTGAAGAAGCACATTCTTTGGGGATGGCGACGGTATTATGGTGTTATCTGCGCAACTCGGCCTTTAAAGTAGGTGATAAAGATTATCATTTAGCAGCGGATCTTACCGGACAGGCCAATCATTTGGGCGTAACGATCAAAGCGGATATTATTAAGCAAAAACTACCTGAATTAAACGGAGGCTTTAAAGCATTAAATATGGGGAAAAGTAGTTATGGAAAGCTGGATGAACGCATGTATACGCGGCTTTCTTCCGATCATCCTATTGATTTATGCCGCTACCAGGTGCTTAATTGCTTTGCCGGTCGGGCTGGCTTGATCAATTCTGGTGGAGCTTCGGGACAGAATGATATCCAGGAAGCTGTAAAAACTGCGGTTATCAACAAGCGTGCAGGTGGCACAGGGTTGATATCTGGCCGTAAGGCTTTCCAAAAGCCAATGAATGAAGGTGTCGCATTATTACATGCCATTCAGGATGTTTATTTATGCGATGAGGTAAGCATTGCTTAGCAAATGCGCATCACATGAGTTCATCAGGTTGAATCTCAGCACAGGGCTTTGAATATAGATCGAATTATAGAGCGTATCGATTAGGCGTCTAATGGATACGCTCTTTTTATGGATCATGGGTTATAAACATCGGTTCCATGGAAGATTGGTCTTCCATGGGCTGATGGATGTTAGGCGATGCGGTGTAATGAAAATAGAGCGCCGTAAAGTAGTCAAAAAGCCTTTTGGATGGTGGTTTAGGAATAAAATTGCTTGTAAATAAAGGCAAATTTATCTAAGTTTGTTCACTATTTTAAATAACACATTTATATTATGTTGCAATTAAATTATATCCGTGAGAACAGGGATACGGTAATCGAAAGATTGGCTGTCAAGCATTTCAAGGAAATTGGATTGGTCGACGAAATCATCAGTTTAGATGAAGAGCGTCGTAAGATCCAATCGGAATCTGACGCACTTTCGGCAGAGGCTAATGTGGCAGCAAAACAGATTGGAGATCTGATGCGCCAAGGTAAAAAAGAAGAAGCTGAAACCGTTAAATCCAAATCTTCGGGATATAAGGAGCAAGTGAAGCAACTTTTGGATCAATTGGGAACAATTGAAGCAGCATTGAATGAGAAGATCGTGCAATTACCTAATTTACCGCATCAATCCGTTCCAACAGGTGTAAGTGCTGAGGACAATGAAGTTGTTTTGAGCCATGGCGAAATCCCGGCTTTGTCGGAGGATGCATTGCCGCATTGGGAATTGTTGAACAAATATGATATTGTTGATTTAGAGCTTGGCGTAAAAGTTGCCGGTGCAGGTTTTCCTATCTATAAAGGTAAAGGCGCTAAATTGCAACGGGCATTGATCAATTTCTTTTTAGATCAGGCCGCAGAAGAAGGTTATGAGGAAGTACAGGTGCCCATTTTGGTCAATGAAGATTCTGCATTTGCTACGGGACAATTACCGGATAAAGAAGGACAGATGTACTATGTGGGTAACGACAATCTGTATTTGATCCCTACAGCTGAAGTTCCGGTCACCAACATTTATAGAGACGAGATTGTGAAAGAAGGACAGTTTCCGATCAAACATTGTGCTTATACACCATGTTTCCGTCGTGAAGCAGGTTCATATGGGGCACATGTACGTGGATTGAACCGACTACACCAATTTGACAAAGTGGAGACGGTGCAGCTTGTACATCCTGAAAAGTCTTATGAAGTGCTCGAGGAAATGAGTTTATACGTACAGCGTCTGTTGCAGAAATTAGAGCTTCCTTACCGTGTATTGCGCCTTTGCGGTGGAGATATGAGTTTTACTTCTGCATTGACCTATGACATGGAAGTGTATAGTTCTGCTCAGAAACGTTGGTTAGAAGTATCTTCCGTTTCCAATTTTGAAACTTATCAAGCGAATCGTTTGAAAGTCCGTTTTAAAAATGCTGATGGCAAGATGCAGCTGGCACATACCTTGAACGGTTCGGCGTTAGCTTTACCACGTATTGTCGCAGCGCTATTGGAGAATAATCAAACGGAAAAAGGAATTAAGATTCCTGCAGTTTTGGTGCCGTACACTAAATTTGAGTATATCGATTAAATATCAATAAATAAGTTGCTTTTGCACTAATTTAACATCACAGTGAAAGACGCTCAGCCTGAGAAGGTAGAGCGTCTTTTTTTTGTTATAATTCGATTTTAAAGTGTTTAGAATCATTATAAATTACTTGTGTTTTAATACAGAAAAATAATAGAATAACATGTTAACGTTTTCTTATAACATTGTTAATGTTTTGTTAATTATGGCTGATTCCGTATAAAATTCTGTTTGAAAATTGTTTGAAGAATTTTTATTCTAAAATGATTCTTTTGTAACAATTTGTAAAATTGTGAACTTATTATTGCGGTATTTCCTGTTTTCTGGAGATTATGTTAAAAAACTTGTAAAAGCAACTTTGGCTTTCTATATTTGACACCGCTAATAAAAATCGCACTAACTATTATTTACTGTAAATGCTGAAAAGAGCAAATTTTACAGCTGGATATTTATCTAAGGACTGACCCTGCGTCTACCTGGGGCCCGCTTTTCCAAAAATATTTTCAACTGTTACTGAATAAACTGCAATAGCATGTTATGTTTTTGCTGTTTATTGTCTAGGCAATTTATGTTTAGACGGTTATGATAACGGATATAATTTATATCAATATATAGGATTAGAAAAAATAATAAAATTAACTAACTAAAACATGAAACAAACATTACTAAGTTTTCTTGTTGGCGGTATGATTCTGACTTCGGTTGCATTCGCTCAAGAAAAGAAGATTAGTGGTCGTGTTACATCTGCTGACGGTAAAGCAATACCAGGGGTGACAGTAGTTGTACAAGGAACTAATCAGGCAACGCAGACTGATACTGATGGTAATTATTCATTGAATGTACCGGCAGGTAAGGTTGTCGTATTCCGTTCCGTTGGTTTTGATGATAAAACTATTATTGTTAATAACAACAGTACGGTATTCAATGTCTCTTTAGTAAATCATGACAATGCTTTGGAAGAAGTTGTTGTTACAGCAAATGCAATTAAGAGGGAGAAACGTTCGTTAGGTTATTCTGCGCCAACAATTAAGAGCGACGAATTGACAGAAGGCCGTAATTCGAGTGCGATCAATTCTTTAGCTGGTAAAGTTGCAGGGGTAAACATTACCTCTACATCAAATTCTCCAGGTAGTTCATCTCGTGTTGTATTACGTGGTGGTTCTTCTATTGCTGGAAATAACCAAGCACTGATTGTTGTTGATGGTACGCCGATTGATAATACAAGTAAAGTTGGTGGATCAAGTGATCTTTCAAGTGTGGATTTTGGTAACCGTGGTAATGATATCAATCCGGATGATATCGAATCCGTGACCGTATTAAAAGGCCCTGCGGCGGCGGCATTGTATGGTTCAAGAGCTTCGAATGGTGCGTTGATCATTACAACGAAAAGTGGAAAAAAAGGTGCGAAAAGTGCCATTACATTTAGCTCCACCAATACATTGTCTTCTATTTTGAAGTTACCTGAATTTCAAAATGAATACGGACAAGGCTATGCTGCATTTGATGAAAAGACAGGAGCTTTTATTGATTATGTGAATGATCCGAGGGAAAATGGTTCGTGGGGAGCTCCTTTTACAGGCAATGTTCAAGAATGGGGACAGGCGATAGATGGCGTTCGCCAGAAGAAAGCTTATTCTGCAGTAAAAGATAATGTACGCGATTTCTTTGATCTGGGTATTGCTTCTGACAATAACCTTAGTTTTTCAGGCGGTTCAGAAAAGTCTACATTCTATCTGGGATTAAATGCCTTGAATTCAAATGGTGTTTATCCTGGGAAGAAAGATAACTACAATAAATATGGTGTCAGATTTAATGGAACCACGGAATTCTCTGATAAATTCAGTGCCGGTGTTTCTGTAAATTATAGCCGTATTAACAGTAACAATGTCGGTGGTGGCCAAGGTGGCGGTTCTGTTTATAACAACCTATTGCAGACCCCGCGCGATATTGATGTTAAAGGATTGAAAGATCTTTCAAATCCGTATAATGCGTATGGATATACGGATGCAAACGGTGTTTTGCATGATGATGTATACGGTTATTACGGTGCTTATACCATGAACCCTTATTGGGTATTAGCGAATTATAATAATTACAATGATGTGAACCGCATTATGGGGAACTTCAATGTGAATTATAAGCCGACCGAATGGTTAACATTTCAAGAACGTGTAGGTTTAGACAATTATACCGATCGTAGAAGAGCGCAGTCTCCAAAATATAGCTACCTGCCTGCTGATAACTCTACAGGTAATTATGTGAAAGGAAACGTTCAAACGGATCCAGGAAGTTATAGAATCGATCAATTTAATGTGAATGAAATTGTACATGATTTCATGGCAACCGCTACTCATAAATTTAATGAGGACTGGGATGCATCATTTATGATTGGTAATAATATTCGTCAACGCAAAACTTCGAATAATAGCACTGCTACCAATTCAAGTGGAGGACTTGTAGTACCAGGTTGGTATAATTTAGCTAACTCGAATGGTCCATTGGATCTAATCGAAGATACTTGGAGCAATCGTCGTTTAGTAGGTGTTTATGGAGATTTGAATGTTTCGTATAAAAATATAGCTTATTTACAAGCTACAGCACGTAACGATTGGTCATCCACTTTGCCAAAACAAAATAATTCTTTCTTTTACCCAAGCGTAAGTGGATCATTTGTTCTATCTGAATTGTTTAAACCTGAATTGAAGAGCAAGTTCAATTATGCCAAATTACGTGCAAACTGGGCGCAAGTTGGTTCAGATACAGATCCATATCAATTAATTACAACGTTCTCTAGAAGTACGATTGCTGGCGGTTTTGGTTCAACAACTTTTCCATTTGGAAACGTATCCGCGTTGATGTCAAGTAATACAATTGGAAATGCAGGTTTGAAACCTGAAATCACAACATCATTCGAAGTAGGTGCTGAATTAGGTTTCTTAAATAATCGTCTTTACGCAGATTTCACTTATTACAAAAATAATTCGAAAAATCAAATCCTAAGTATTCCAATTCCAGTTTCAACAGGTTACGGATTTGCCTTGGTAAATGCTGGTAAGGTCCAAAATAATGGTGTTGAATTGACATTGAGAGGAACACCGGTGAAAACAGAGAATTTGACATGGGAATTGTTTGGAACATTCACAAAAAATAACAGTAAAGTTATCGAATTGATGCCCGGTGTAGAACAGGTTTCTGTCGGTGGTTTCTCTGGTATGAATATCGTGGCAGCGGTAGGTCGTCCATATGGTGAGTTTTATGGAGTTACAAATGCTACGGACGCTCAGGGTCGTACGATTGTAGATCAGGCATCCGGTATGCCATTAGCTACTGAAAAACCACAATATTTAGGTACCTATAATCCAGATTTCCAAGCATCCTTGGGTACTAACCTGACCTACAAAAATTGGTCAATGAGTGCTTTATTTGATACAAAACAAGGCGGTGTATTCTTTTCAAGAACAAAAGATATCATGGCTTTCGTTGGAACATCTGCTGAAACCGGTGGTGAGCGAATTGCACAGATTTTCCCAAATTCTGTCTACTTGGATGATAACGGAAACTCTATTGAAAATACATCGGTAACCTACGATAAGCAAAATTACTATGGTTCACTGGAGTCTGGAATGAATGTAGTGGACGCAACTTACATCAAGCTTCGTAACTTGACACTGAGCTATAAATTCACGAAAAATCAATTGAAAAACACGCCTTTTGGAGCTGCTTCTATTGGTTTGTTTGGAAATAACCTGTTTATCTGGACGCCAAGCGAAAATAAATATGCTGATCCGGAGGTGAATTCATCAGGTGCTGGTAATGCACAAGGTTTTGATTTTACCGCACAACCTTCACTGCGTAACTATGGCATTAATGTTAAAGTTTCATTTTAAAAGCGAATAAAGTATGAAAACTATAAAATTTAATAATACCAAGAAATTCCTAGTTGTGGCTTTAGTTGCGACAATGGGCTTGACTGGATGTAATAAATTCTTGGATATCAATGAGAATCCAAATAACCCGGAGTCAGCAACACCTAGTTTGTTATTGCCGACAGTAGAAGCCTCAATCAGTCAGGTGGTTGGAAATTCTTTTCAGGTATTTGGTAATATTTGGGGACAGTATTGGACACAAAACCCAACGTCTTCTCAATATAGAGTTATCGATCAGTATAGAATCACCAATACTTCTATGGATAGAGTTTGGGGTAATATCTACAGGGGAACTTTAAACAACGCTGAATTGATTATCAATTCAAAAGTGGCGGATAACGAAAATTATAAAGGTATCGCTCACATTTTGAAAGCTTATGCATATCAGGTTGCAACCGATGCTTTCGGGGATATTCCGCTTTCTGAAGCATCAAAGGCTGATGGAAATTTGAGTCCAAAATATGAAGCTCAGGAAGTTGTATACGATTCAATTTTTAATTATATTGATAAAGGACTATCTTTACTAGCTGTGAAACAAGCCATTCCAGTAGCAAGTCAGGATATGATTTTCAATGGCGATCTTGAAAAATGGAAGGCTTTTGCTAATACCTTAAAATTAAGAGCTTATTTACGCCTTTCTAATGTGAACGCAACCAAAGCTGCTGCAGGTATTAAAGCACTTTATGCGAGCAATGCTGTTTTCTTGAATCAAGATGCGACAATCACTTATACAACAACAGGGGGTAATGAAAATCCTTTCTACAATGAAATGGTTGGTTTAGGAAAAACTCAAAATGTTGTAGCTAGTGGAACCGTTGTGCAAGCTTTTGTCAAAAATAATGATCCTCGCAGATTTGCTTTCTATGACAAAGTTGAATACACAGATCCAGAAACGAACGAACCAAAGATACAGGATACAATTGCTTACATTGCTCAAGGGACGTATTCAAGTAATTCAAAAAAATTAGTATCTACTCCTTCTCCAATGGTTGGAGGTAATGCCATGAGTCAAACATCTGCAGTAGCACCAGTAAAACTGTTTTCTGCAAGCGAAAGTTTGTTCTTACAGGCTGAGGCAGTTGTAAGAGGTTGGGGAACGGGAGATGCACAGAGCTTATATAGTGCTGGTATTACAGAGAGCTTTAAAGCAACAGGTAACGCCGCAGATGCTGCCAAATATATTGCTGATGCGCCAGATGCTAAATTCACTGGCGATGTGGAGGCTAAAGTAAAAGCTATTATCACACAAAAGTATTATGCAATGTGTGGTTTCCAAGGCTTCGAAGCTTGGACTGAATGGCGAAGAACGGGGTATCCAACCTTCTTTGTTAAATCTGCAGCTTCAACTTTAGGTGAAGACAGAATGCCTTTGCGCATGCCTTACGCACTTAGTGAAGCAACAACAAATAGCAATTATCCAGGTAACGTTGTAATCTATACACCGGTATGGTGGGACGTTAAGTAGTCTCTTAGATTATATGCTTGTGGGAGCGGCAATTTCGAAAGAAATTGCCGCTTTTTTTCGCTATAAATAGCAGGGATATCCATACTTAATTTTATTGGAAAAATTTGGGGTTGAGCCCCGACATATTTTCTGGCTCATCAAAAAACACAAGGAAATCCCAATTATTTTACTGTGCTTTCTATAATATCCTGTTTCATCCATGTTTAGTTTAATAAAGGTGACTAGGTTTGTTTTATTCAAGAGAATATTTGAATAATAGATCTCGAAAGTGATAGTTTTCTGAAAATTATCATTTTGTTGTTAGGAAGGCCAAAAAAAGTAAATAATGTACATTACAACATCTCTACCGAATGGTTGAAAAAATAAGTAGCTCTTATTTTTTATGATTCTAGTTAAATAGCTAAAAGCTCCGATTAAAATATTCGGTACGGTTTATCAGTACACACTTTTGTGTAGAATTAACCAATAGGCATATAAAATGTATTTAAAATTAGTATGCTTGCAAACTTATATAAAAATGAAAAGATATTTGATGTTTATTGCACTGCTAGGGCTAGGCTTTAGCGCGTGTAAGAAAGAAGAAGCCGTAAAACCTAAAGAAGAGACTATTGTAATTGATGGCGAAGAATTCGGAAAAGACTTTGTTTACACCACTACCTCGAAAATACTGAATATACCAAAAGACAGTATTCACTACAATTCAAAGACTCACACCTTGAACATAGACTATCTCAATTTTTCCATGAATATGGACAAGTTTGCCACTGATTTAAGAACCGCTAAAGCTGGCAAATTATGGAAATAAGAAGATTTTTTATTGCAATTTTATTTATTTCCTTATGTAATTTAGGATTTGGACAACGAATTAGGTTAGAATCGGCTGGGCTTACAAACGTTTCTTTTAAAGGAAACGTCATATTTTTAAAATATAATGCTCCTACCGCTATGAGATTTTATTTCATGATGTCCAAACCAGCAATTGCCCCTTGGTCTGGCTTACCTGTGAAAGGAGAAGCTAAGTTATTCTACTATAAAGATAATCAGGAGGTTGTTTTGGTAACGGCTCCTTCACTAATGCTGATTGGCCGTCTGGAGGAACATTTTCACAAATGATTCAGAAAGATTTTACAGTTCCAGCAAATACTGTGACAGTTAGTAATCCAGTTGTGGATGTGCAAGCTAGGTGGAGATATTATAAAGAAGGCTATCCTGACCCTGAGACTACAAATGGATGGACCGAGTGGTATTACGCTAGCACAAGGCCTTTTGCTCTTAATCCAGATGAAATTCCTGCTTCCAGTTTTAGCGGATCAAATTCCACATGTGGAGAAAGTGTTTACACAATTACAAATCCTTATAAAGTAACTCTTGAAAACGCAGCTGGTATTGCTACATTGACATCATTAGGGAATAATCAGTGGAAAGTCATTAGGATTGGAAATGCTGTAGGAACGGTCATCCTTAGATCAACTTATGAGGGAAAAGTATTCAATTATCCTATTGAAGTAAGTTCTGAAATGAAAGGTACAATAGATGGGCCAGTTGGAATCAAGCAAGGATGGAATGATAATTACTTCTATTTTAAACCAGAACCTGGTATGGATTATACAAACGTAAATTGGTCGGTAGATTCACCTCATCTAATTACCACCCAGGTAGATAAATATACTTTTAAAATTTCAGTTCCGACAAATTATCCTTTGATGGACAAAGGAAGAGGAGACGATGTCGAAATCTATATTAGATCGAATGGAGAGTGTGGTGTAATGGAAAAATCTCGTATATTAAGAATATTACCAGCAAGACCTATTAAAAACTAGAATATAAAAGCCTAGACTAAGACTCTAGGTTTTTTTTGTATTTTCCCTAAAACCTATCAGATCTCTTTCGTATGCTAAATTTGAAAATGATAAAGAGCAATGCATCTTAATAAACCCTAGTTTTCTAAAGAACTTCGGTTTAGGGATTTATTTTCTATGGTAACTTTAGATGTTCGATATTTTGAGGAGATATTTTTATTAACTACTTTTCTGGTAAACAAACCGCCCGTTCTCATCTTTCTTACTTGTCAGTTTAGGTGTTCCTTTTGTACCTTTGCATGCCTTTAATGCATTCGCAAGAAACAATGGACGTATTGTGCTACCAAGTTCCTTCTCATAGTCTTTGAGAATTTGTAGCGCATTTTTATTTTCGTTAAAGTATCCTGTGGAAATTTGATGAAATACCCAATCTTTAACAGATTGTTCCGATATTATACTTGGGGATTGAAGTAATACATCTTTTCGTTCAGCAGATAAGTCGCCTAAAAGTTCTGTTCGACCATCTTTGAAGAATTTTTCAGCTTTATAAACAACTGGAGCCGATTCATTCCTTGCTACAGATATTTGAATTGTATAATCTATTTGAGTTATATCTGGAACTATTTGCTCAATGCTACAATCGAAAATCTCACGGAATATATTATTAAATGGCACGGAGTAAATTAAAGTATGGGTGGGATCTTCAGCGTCACGAACATAAAAGTCGCGTTGGCCCATGAGAAAAGATAGCTCGAATTGACTATAACCTCTTTTCTTCCTCAAAAGAAATACATTGAGCATTTTTTCGACCTCTATTCGTGGCATTGTAGTAATGTTAGTTATTTCAAATCTAAGATCAACTTGCATAAAATTGGCCATTTCTTTGACCACAAAGATACTAATCCTTTTTGTGTTTACTGACAAGGATGTATGTATTAAGGTCTCCTTTAAGCACTATTTTGAGTCTTTTACCGTTGCCCTTTACAGCGCGTTCTAATGGACGGGTAAAGTCTTTTGCTTCCCAATTTTGATTTTGGACTTCATTGGCTTTAATCACAATTTCATTTAGGGTCTTTGCTTTTCTGAAAAAAGTTTGGTCTTCCATTAACGCATTTAGGGTAGGCGCTGGACCCGCACCAGGTGGGATAGGAGGAACTTCTTTGAGAACTTTATCATTAGATAAAATTTCTGCGGGATAGAAGTCATATATCCTGTAATCTGTTTTGATGATAGAGCTATCTCCTGAATCCTTAAGTTCTTGTTGCCTCATTTTTGCAATTTGAGAAAAGTATATAGCAATTTCACTCAAAATCTCATCATTGTATTTTGAGTTATGTGCACGACTTTCAATATGTCCAATATATTTCTCTCCTTTCTTTAAAAAGTTTGAAAGCTCTTCTGCAACGATATTTAAATCTAATCTTATACGTCTTACCTGTATAATCAAATAAAGCTCTATAGGAAATAAAAACCAAATATTTGTAGCCATAAATAAAGGAAGTAATAAGATATCCTTATGCTTTATGTCTTAAATAATTTGATTTTTAAATTCTATTTTATTATCTTTGTTTTAGAAAGATATTAGATCAGTCATCTATAGTTTAGGTGTTTAAATCAAGAGTCTTGCGCCTGTAATTTCTCACGCCACAACGCAAGGCAGTAGTTTAAATACCCACGTCTATACTTTTATGCTATATTTGCATGTAAGATAGATGTGGGCGCTACTGTAAATCCGTGTTGTGTAAGGCGTGAGAACTTTATTTCAGGTACGGTTTGTAGCCCCACATTTATCATTAGGAAACCTACCGACAAGACTCGTTACCAATAAACGAGTTATGAACAAAAAACAAAGATCAAAAAACATCATCACTGCCCCCGAGTAGCTCGGCTGGTTTGGCCAAATAAGATTTGGCTTCTCTCGCCATGGAACGCGTAACGCCAATATTATACACCTTTGTGATCCCTCAATCAAACGCGCTCTGGCTCCCAGAATGAATTAATTATTACTAATGTGAACTGAGTAACATCAGGCTCCCAATAAAAAGCTGATTTCGATCGGAAGGGGCATGCTATGTACTTTCGGTTATGATTTATCTACTGAAAAATGAACAGGATTTTAGCGCTACAATTTGCTTTTGATCGTATGATTTATGATGTCCATTGCCTCGATTATGACCCTATAAAGGAGATTGAGACATTCTGGAATCACTATGCGCTGGAGACTGTATCTGCTAATACTTCGGAACTATTAATTGCTTATGTTGATGGTGACGTGAAGAAAAATAGGCTTCTGAAAGATGAGGAAATACAAGAATTTGCAACTGCCTTGTATCGCGTATTGATTGCTTATTGTATCGCCAATCATCACCATATAGACCTGAGTACAGTACAGCTGTCTGCAGAAGCAAAAGAGCGCATCGGAAAAGAGCTAGAGTTGAGCAGAAAGGTCGCTGAGTTTTTCGGTCGGTTATCGAAGTAACCACTAACAAAAAAATGATGAATACCCTAAAATTAATAACCTTTTTAAAGGCCTATATAACCTATATCTTTCAAGTACCTGTCAAGCAGTACTTAAGCACAGATATAGTACTATTTACACATCTGTTGCGCAAGAAAATTAGACAAGGAAAAACGTACTTTAAAGGTATTTCGATCCTGCTAAAAAAGCGCTACACGAGCGACTTTCAAAACCTAATAAAGATGGAGGCTTCTTCGGACTTTTGTCTGCCCAACTTCGCCCCAGCTTCTGCCTTTCATGCTATTGGCATCGAGTTTTCATCGGGATTTCATCGGGCCACACCGATCAAAACCCGATGCCGACCCGATGAAAATCCGATGAAACGTAGAAATTCGGTAGTTATTGGTTATTTAACGGTTGACTATACGTTCGCACAAGAAACACACAAGCTTGACTATAGCGCGACCCTAGGTTCACCCTTGCTAAGCCCTTGTTATACACAAGGACAACTAAACGATTGCACAAGTCCCACCCAACAAAAGCAAGCTTTTCAGCAGGTGGGAGAGTCTAGATTGACTTATGGAGTAGAATCTGAACGATCTGTTTTAAGGTTCTTTAAGTCGATCTGTAAGGCTTTGGAGTTTCGAGCCAATACTTTGCTTGGATCAATAGGCTTAGTTGTTCAGCGGGCTTTAAAATGCTTTTTATTCGTTGCATATTATAAGCGTGCGTATCGCATGGTTTTAACATGGATGTTTTTATGTTTTGTTTCTATGTTTAGTTTATCAGCTCAGACGCCCCGCAAGGACAGCGGGGCCGATGGGCTTTCAATCAAATCGCTGGAAGTAGGGAGCATTATTGAAAATCAATTATGGAATATGCCATTGAAGACTATCGATCACACTAAAGTTGAAAAAACAATAACATTGCAGAAGTATCGCGGCAAGAAACTTCTTATTCTGGATTTCTGGACAGTATGGTGTGCACCATGCATTCGTAAACTGAAAGAGTTATCGGCCAGTCAAACACTGATAGATACTAATGCGGTAGTCATACCCGTTACCATAAACGATGCACATGCAGCAGGCCGGATACTACAACAGAATAATATTGGTTTTTCTTCCATCTACGCAGATTCTCTCCTGAGAAAATATTTTCCCCATGTAAGCGTCCCTCATCAGATCTGGATCAAAGATGGTCGGGTAGCCTATATTACAGATGGAAACCTCACTTCCGTTGCCAATATAAATAAATTGGTGCACAACAAACCTGTTCAATTGCTGCCAAAGAATGCGGAAATAAGTCGCGAGGAACTACGTAATCTATCTAAGCCGGATATAGACTCAAATAGAATTGGACAGGTGATATTAAGTAGTGTGTTTGCTAAGTCTTTGCCATACAGTGTTTTTGCAAAATTCGATACAAAATATTCGCTGACTTTATACAATCATTCTGTTTTAGGTCTTTTGCTTTATGCGAATCGTAAAGAAATTCCTTTCGTAGGGATGCGTAATCGGGTCATATGGAACGTAGCAGATTCAACGCGGTATTGGATGGAATTGCCGGTAGAGCTTATCAATACAAAGAAGTATGAAAAGGAAAATGCATTAAGAGCTTGGAAAAGTTCCAATTTATATTGCTATTATCTTAAAAGTAACGAGATGCTGGACGAACAACAGAAGACAGATCTATTAAAATTGGATCTAGCTAAATTGCTTGAACTAAAATTTAATGCCCGATCCTACGTTGCGACAAGCAGGGTAGAAGCTTGGTGTCTCTATATTCGGGATGCAGCTGTCTTCAAAAAATGCTACAGTAAGAGTGGTGCTACAGGAAAAATAAAAGCTGACAAGGGCTATTTTAGTTTGGTCAATAGACCTCTGCAATCTTTGGTTTCCTATCTAGCCGATAATAATTATAAAGATAAATTGCCTGTTACTGATGCTACTGGTTATGCGGGGAATGTCAGCATGGATCTTTACGCTGATACAAAAAACCTCTGCGCAGTTGATGCTGCTTTGCAACGTTACGGCCTGGGGATAAAGAGAGATACAATAGCCTTGCCTATGCTGGTGATAGAAAGGAGGGGCGATCATGATTAATCGTTATTGTATACTTGCTTTCCTCGTTCTAATTACATTTTTTACTGCCAAGGGTCAATCATCTATTAAAGGGAGAGTTGTCGACGAAAAGACGCAGAAAGGTATTGCAGGGGCCACTATCAAGGCCGATCATTCGTTGGTACTGGCAAAAACGGACAGCGAAGGTGCTTTTGTTTTTTCTTTAAAGACATACGATACGGTCTGGATTTCATCGGTTGGGTATAAAGCAAAAAAGCTTGCTATTAAGCGTGAACAGAAAAATGTGTTGGTCAGTCTGATGCCCGAATCGGTAATGATAGAGGAGGTGCAGATCAGTACCGGTTATTATTCATTACCAAAGGAGCGTGCTACAGGTAGCTTTGATTTTATCGATAGAAAGACATTGCAGCGGAATACTTCTTCGGCGATACTGGATCGATTGGAAGATATTGCTCCTTCACTTCAGTTCGACAAAAGAAAAATAGGTCAGATGAACAGCGATAATAACCGGACTGCTATGCGCCTTCGTGGTACCAATACAATCTATGCCGATGGTTCTCCTTTGATCATATTGGATAATTTTCCGTATGACGGTGATATCAATGGGCTCAACCCTAACGATATTGAATCAATAACGGTGCTTAAAGATGCGGCTGCGACGTCTATATGGGGTGCAAGGGCTTCAAATGGTGTTATTGTGCTGACTTCAAAAAAAGGAAAGAGAGATCAGCCATTGACAGTCAGCCTAAATGCAGTTAATTCTTTTTCTCCTAGACCGGATTTGACGTATGGTAAGGATTTTATTAATGCCAAGGACTATATTGATTTGGAGAAAGTTTTTTTTGAAAAGGGAATATATGATGCACGGTATAGCGATGCGAGCAAATCTCCATTGTCGCCGGTGGTTACATGGCTATATCAGCATAGGAATAATAAGATTAGCGATACCGATCTGGACCAGCGATTACGTAGTGCCGCACAGATAGATCTGCGCGATGAGGCGAAGCGGTACCTTTATAGGTCTTCCTTTTTGCAGCAATACAATGTAAATATGCGGGGCGGTTCTTCGGATCTCAGTTATTTTTTCTCTGGCGGATGGGATGGACAGCGTCTCCATGATATTGGCAATAGTCAAAAAAGAACCACCTTTTCATCTTCAGTCAGTTATTATCCGATAAGTCAGCTGAAGTTTGATTTTGGATACGGCTTTATTGCAAATAACAATGTGGCTAACACGGTGGATTTTAGAAATTTTGATTACCTCTATCCTTATATGTCGTTGAAGCAGGAGGACGGAAATGCACCTGTTCTAAGGGATTATAACTTAGAATATGTAGCGGAAGCTCCAACTTCAGGATTGCTAGACTGGAACTATAGACCATTGGATGAGCTCAATCTTCAAAGTAAGCGCTCCGGCATGAATGAGAATAGGTGGTCTTTAGCGATCAATTATGGAATTGTCAAAGGAATACGCTTGTCTCTCAATCTGCAGTCATTGATGGCATCGACCAATTATCGCAATCTGGAGAAAAAGGATGCTTATTATGTACGGAATTTGGTTAATCGCTATACACAGGCCGATGGGAGCCGGGTGTTTCCTTATGGAGATATACTCAGTCAGAGCCGGCAGCAACTGACCTCTAAGTCTGGCAGACTGCAGCTTGATGTCGATCGTCAGTTTGGATCTCATCGTGTTGTATTTCTTTCAGGCATGGAGCAGCGTGAAGTGGTCACTAAGCTGGATGATTACACACTGTATGGCTATAATGATGAATTGTTAACATCACAGATGATACTTGATTATACTAAGGTTTATCCACTTCGCCCGCAGTCTTCCGGAAGAATTCCTTTTCCGATGAGTACGCTTAAAGAAAATATTGATCGATACCTGTCTTATTATGCCAATTTGGGCTATGATTGGAAATCTAAATACCTGTTGTCGGGGAGTGTGCGCTGGGATGCTTCCAATCTGTTTGGCGTCAATACCAACCAAAAGGGTATTCCGCTCTGGTCTGTTGGTTTAGCATGGAATATGGGCGACGAAAATTTCTTTAAAAACGATGTTGTTCAGCAACTGAAATGGCGTGTTTCCTATGGCAAGAACGGTAATATTGACCGAAGTATGACTGCCTATCCTACAGTGTCATATAGTGTCAACTCATCGACCAATTTACAGCAGGCCTTGGTCACATCGCCAGGTAATCAAAATCTGCGCTGGGAAAAAGTGGCGACGTTAAATGTGGGAATGGATTTCAGGATCAAAGGAAAATTTAGAGGATCAGTGGATTACTATCGAAAGAAATCGGATGATCTTATCGGTATTGATCTTATCGATCCCACAGTGTATTATGGAGGTTCTCAGGCTAAGTTAAAACGTAATTATGCGAAAATGGAAACTGCTGGAATGGATCTGACTTTGGGCTATGGAGAAATAGGCAGCAGAATTAAATGGTCCAATGAATTTTGGTTATCGAAAACTAGCAACCGGGTGACCGATTATTATGGTGACAACACTATTACTGTAATGGGCTATACAACGGGTATGGATAAGCGTCCAATAAAAGATAAGTCACTGGATGCGCTGTATAGCTTGCCTTGGTTCGGTCTTGATCATACTACCGGCAATCCCTTGGTGATCAATGATGGCGTAAGGAATACCGAGTATACCAAATATATAAATAGTTTATCAATGAATGACCTTGTTAACCATGGCAGCAGTGTGCCCATCTGGACTGGGGCTTGGAGAAATAATTTTAGATGGAAAGACCTAACCCTGAGTTTCAATATCGCTTTTAAATTAGGATACTATTTCAGACGAAATTCAGTGGAATACAGCTTGCTGATGACAAATGGCAAAGGCATGCACGAAGATTATCTCAATCGTTGGAAGCAAGCGGGTGATGAAGCTGTGACAAATGTACCGTCAAATCCTTTTGCAAATATTGCGAACAGAGATATCGTGTATACGCAGTCTGAGATATTGGCAGAAAAAGGAGATCATATACGCCTGCGCGATATCAGACTAGATTATTCGCTGTCTAAATTGCTACATAATCGCTTCAAGATAAAGGATCTATCAATTTATGGGTATTTAAACAATGTCGGAATCTTGTGGCGCAAAAATAAGCTGGGTTTGGACCCCGATTATCCGTCTGCCTCTTATTACCTTTCACCACGTATTTTTTCTCTTGGAATTAAAATGAGCTATTAACCTTAAATGAACAGAGATCATGAAAGCTAGAAATACACTAACATTACTCTTCGTCTTCTTTTCCATCCTTATGCAGGGATGTAAAAAAGAATGGCTGGAGATCCGGTCATCCAAAGGATTGGTCATACCGAGCACCCTTGTAGATGCAGAAGCTATTCTTAATAGAACGTCTATCATGAATGCCAGCAGAGCCTCGCCGCTGGGCGATATTGCCGCAGGAGATTTTGTGGTTCCACCTAGTTATTGGTCGAGTCTGGTTCCATGGCAGGCGAACGCCTACCTCTGGCGAGATGAAGTTTTTATTGATAACGTTGGGCTGGAAAACTGGGGTAACTTTTATCAGCAAATCTATTACGCTAATTTGGCGCTGGACATCCTGTCAAAAAATGATAAAACCACCGATACCAATAAATTTAATAATATTCGCGGCAGGGCACTATTCTTCCGGTCATGGGCTTACTTTCAATTGGCACAAGTATATTGCATGTCTTACAGCGAACAGAATAAAAGTAAGCGGGGTCTGCCATTGAGAGAGGGAACTGATCTCGATGTAAAATTAGACCGTTCAACGCTAGAACAAACTTATATGCTGGTTAAGACGGATTTGGAAGAAGCGGTATCCTTATTAGATAAAAACTCTGAAAACATTTATCAGCCCAATAAGAAGTCGGCACTTATGATGCTAGCAAGAGTTAATCTAATTATGCAAGACTATAAGGAAGCTTTAGTTCATAGTGACGAGGCCATAAAGATTGACGGAACACTTTTGGATTACAACAAATTGAATCTTTCCTTGGCCTACCCATTTAAAGAAAATAATACCGAAGTGATTTTTTATGCTTCCATGAGTTATGCGCAGATTATCTCGGATACTCGTATTGATGTAAACGCAGAACTGTTGAAAACTTATGAAGACAATGACCTTCGCAAGAAAGGTTTTTTTAACCTGAAAAACGGTATTTACAATTTTAAGGGTTCTTATATAGGATCTGGTGTTTACTTTGCAGGACTTGCAAAAGATGAACTTTATCTCATTCGGTCCGAATCATATTTGCGAACGGGTGATGCAGACAAGAGTCTGGCGGACCTCAATCATTTATTGATAAATCGTTACTCGGACTTTCAACCTATAAAGGATTTGCCAAACGCCGAGCTATTGAAGCGGATACTCTTGGAGAGAAGAAAGGAATTGCTTTTGCGCTGTATTGCATGGTCGGATCTGAAACGGCTTAATTTGGATAAAGAAACTGCGCGAACAATTACAAGGAGTGTTGAAGGCAGTACTTATATCTTGGAACCGAATAGTGAACGATATGCAATGCCGATTCCAAAAGCTGTAGTTGACCTGGGTAAGTACGAACAGAATTAATTATTTCTAATCAGCTATCTCCCACATATTACGAGGCGGGAGATAGCTGATTATCCGTTATTGATTAATCTTCGTTACGGAATTTTGCATCATTAAATGGGACAGAACCTCCTTTCAGTTCTGTATCATTGATATGCGTAGCTGGAGGTGTGCCATTTGAGTTGGATTCCAATTGTATTTCACAGACAATTGGAAGTTCTTCCTCGCTACAGTCGCTCGTGGGCGAAGTACTCCCCGTACTGGAGATATTTCCAGACGAATCTACAGGGTACCACATTAAACCAGCTTTATTATAGTTCTCAGCAATCTTGAAGCTGGAGAATCCAATTATTGCAGCTCCGGCTAACATCACCGTTGCATGCTTTTTGATGAAAGATATTGCTTTCATACCGAGGCCTTTTTTATAAGAGCAAAAAAAGTTTACCTCCACAAAAAACTCAATTTTTTTATTAATGACTGAATCTTTGCTTTAACGAGGCGCTTCAGTCTGTTTTATACCTCGGGATCGATTTTTACGGGCTGTCCATCACGTGTCATAATTTATTTCTATACCGGCCAAGCCGGGAATAGTGCAAATTTTCGCGGAAAGCGTATTTGAGAAGTGTGATAAAGACAGAGTGTGACAATACCTAAATGAATGGGCGGTATAAAGGTAAAGCCAATTGATAGGTTCCTTTTCTTGTGCCTTTCCATGGGGCTGGTTGGGCCAGTCAAGTACCATCCCAATATGGATAACGTAAAAAGGACCATATTTACCACCAAGTGCCATTCCCACGACAAACTTTCAAATACGGATGCGCAGCCACACGGTTTCTGCGGATATAGATTGAGTAGTCCCAATGCAATATAGACACTGAAAGAGGATAATAAAGCTATAGATAGCAGTAATCCTATTTTTTTATACCGACCGGCTAAAAGGATTCCGGTAGCGAGCTCAATAGCAGGAAGTGTCAAAGAAAGAGGTTTTGCCCAGCTGCTTGGTAACGGTTGCCGGAGAAGAGCAGCTTGGAATGCGCTGGGTTCCATGAGCTTGTCTATAGCTACATAGATCCAAAAGACCATAAATGCGATTCGGATACTTTCCATTGCGATATGTGCTGTTCTTGCGTTCATTTTTTTTGTTGTTACTGTCTTTTCTAATCTATAAAAGAAGCATAAGAGTATCGGGTTGAATTTTGAATTCAACTATTTGTAAATCAGTATATTGTAAATTATTTTTCTTGGTTTGTTATATGGCTTTTATTATCTTTGTTTTATTAATGATTTAAAATCTAATCTTCTAATTCTTCTATATACTACTAGCAATAAAGGCTAGTTCGTACCTGCTAATACGCTGTAATTTTTATAAGTATCTGATTTTTAAGTTTATAATTTTATCAAAATGATATTAGAGAGGGTAGACGAATGGCAAAAGAAACAAATACGTACGATCGTTACTTTTTTCAATTATTAGACTCACAGCCTAATGCAGCGCTTGAGCAGATTTTTGCGCATTATGGCGGGAGTCTGGAAAAGTATATCCGTCGGTTTATTTATGATAATGACGATCTGGTCAAAGATGTATTAAATGAGACATTAATCGTAATCTGGGAAAAAAGGCAATTGGTCGCGAAGCTAGAAGCACCCGTATATTGGATGCAGCGCGTAGCGAAAAATAAAGCTCTTTATTACATTAGAGATGAGGCAAAATATAATAAGATTTCTCTCGATAATGGCCTGGACATGGCTAGTGGTCAATGCGCAGACGATATATTTGCCTATAACGAACTTGAGATGCTGATCTTGGAGGCTTGTGAGGAATTACCTCCCCAGGATCGGGAGCTCGTCATTAAATCGAAGTTTGAGGGTAGGAGTAACAAGGAATTAATGGCAACCTATGGAATGGCAGAACAGACGGTGAAAAATAAATTGTCTAGGGCACTGAAGGTGATCCGAAAAAAGTTGAAAGATCTTATGGGCTTATTTGTTTAATACAAGGTGAAATGATTTACAACAGAACATATGTAAAGGAACTGATTAGGAAGCGTATGGACGCGAGTATCAGTTTTACAGAATCCGATCAATTAGAAGCAGCGGAGAAAATTTTTAGTGAAGAGGAATTTGATGCAATGATTGCCGAGGTGATCGAAGAAATGTCTACTAATCGGTCAAACGAATTATCCATCGAGTGGCGGCCTGATTTTGAACAGATCCAGGCTGCGGGAGATCAGTTAGCTAAAAAAAAGAAACGGCAATTATGGTGGCGTTGTGCTGCAGCAGCAGTTTTATTTCTTTTGCTACCGGCTGTAATTGTCATGTTAAAACACAGGAATTATAGGGCTGAAATCGGTCTGGAATGTGCTAGTATGTCCTCTGGTACGGAAATACCGTTGTCTGAATCTGCAGGTACAATAATGCTTGCTGATTCATCTATCATTCGATTGGATACGAATGCAACCGGAGTATTGCTTGATTTAAACGGTATTTCGCTCGCCAAGACCGCCGAGGGGGTATTGGAATTTGATAAATCATCCAGCGGGCGGGAAATAAATACAAAAGATACGGCTATCGTGATCAGAACAGCTGCTCGTCAGCAATGTGTTATAGAATTCTCTTATGGTATGCGGGTCCGGCTAAATGCCCAATCAACCCTTCGTTATCCGTTGACGCAAGGAGGAGATAGTACACATCTGTTTATCGAGGGCGAGGTGCTTATAGACATACCTAGCCAACTGTTTGGGGGGGTGATGGTAATACAAACTAGCAATGGAAAAATTTCGAGTGATTACGGAAGGTTTGAATTAGCATCTTATGCCCAGTTTACGCGGGCAACGGTATCACATGGAGAGGTGCTTGTCTCTGATCGTAGATCATACAAAAGTAAGGAGCTTCAATGTTTGGATGAAGCTGTGGTTATCAAATCCTATTTACCTAAAGGTGAAAAAGTACAACGGGATAGTCTATTTTATTTAAAGAACGGGGATTTTGAACAAGCTTCGCAATGGGCGAATGCTGTACGTGAATACAAAGATGTCCCACTGACAGAGTTTGTCTGGCAGATGAGCCGCTGGCATGGATTTACGGTCAAAAATATGAACTGCATACCGAATAAGCTCATAAGTACGACTGTGTGCTACAGGACCAATCGGGAAAAGGTCTATGCTATGATACGCGACGCTGGGGTGTTAATGTACGAGAAAAAAGGGATGATAAGTTTTTGCCCTGAAGATCATAAGGAAAGTCGTACGGCGATGAAATAAGGGAGTTTATCTTAACTTTTAGTTCAGACGGGCATATTCAAATGAGTTTTTTAAGATTGTAGTTATTACAAAGGTACCAATTCTATGATAGCACAGTTGGGCTTTAAGAGCAAGTTTGATCTGCCTGCCACTATAGCTATACTATATTGGAATTATTGATGTAGTATTATTTTAGTATTATACTATACCGAATAGGGGACGTTATTGATGCTTAAGCAAGTCGAAAAATTGGCTTCCTTGTTGGTTTATTGGATGGGAATGTTGGATATTAATGGTATATTCGTCTACCATTTAGTAACCAATTTAATTTATGAAAAATTTGATCTTTCTTCTGTTAGTATGGAGTTCTTTCCGGGTTTTTGCACAAGATATAAAGATAAAAACCGAAGGTCAGATTATTCATATTGGCACTTCTAAGGATACAATTATTCGTTTTTTTGATGCAGAAAGTGATTTCTTGGCAACAAAAGACAAATCTTATTATTATAGACAAATTTATCCTGTTGAAAATGAGCCAAGAAGACTCTATCGTGTACAAGCCTTTTATACCGATACGAATCTTCCGAAGTTTTATGGACATAGTTTAAATTATGATGGAAAAACATTAAAGTACTTTGGCGAGAGAGTGTCTTATTTTCCTACCGGAAAGGTGGAATCTGTGGAACTTTATGATGAGCTTTCCTATTTGATTGATACCGCATATTATTATCACCCAAATGGAAAATTAAAAGCTTTGGTTTATTATGAGCCCAATAAAACAGAGGCTAAGTCCAATTTCCCTCATTATTTGCTGTATTTGGATTCGGTAGGAAATATGCTACTTCGGAAAGGAAATGGCTTTTTTAGATTTGACTATAAAAATGGTCAATATATCGAAGGTGAATTAGTTAATGATAAACGAGAAGGGATTTGGACTGGTTGGGATCATTCAAAATATGAAGAATTTTATAAAGAAGATATATTAATAAATGGGAAGCGCTATTTGCCCGATGGAAAAATTAATACATATACTGCCAAGACCATGAAGCAAGAACCCAAATATCGTGGTGATCTAATGGCTGACATTGGATTGGTTATGCGTAAAGTTCAGTTTCCCTCAGAATTTTTTGAGAAATATAAAAAGAAAACGATACTTGTCAGTTTCGTCGTTAATAAGTCTGGTGCTACTGAAGATTACGAAATTGAGGGAGATTATGATCTAAATGTCAAAAGGATGATGATTGAGGCAATGCAACGGTTAAGTAAATGGACTCCTGCCTACCTAAAAGGAATACCAGTGCGAGTGCGTTTTACAGTCCCTGTGAGATTTAATTTCGAATTAATTACGCATTAGATTTACTTAAAGTAAATATTTTGGTTTTATGATAAGTTACCGTCTTTGTTTGTCTCTATTTTACGCAAACTTAGGATTTCCATCGTCGACTGATTATTTTAGGTTATTAGGACAGTTTACAGCGAATAATCAAGCCAAATTACTTTTGTTACGTTTAAAGGTGAAAATAATGTACTGTTTTTCAGCTGCTTGTAGTTTATTATAAAATAAATGTTATCACAAAGTTATGCTTGCATTGCAAAAGTTAAAAAAAGTTATAAATTTGTATTTAACATTTTTTAACAGCTGACATTGCTGAATTAATAGATGTATGACTAACTAACATAGCATATAATAATTATTGAGAAGTAAAAAAATTGCTAGCCAAGCTGCTTTATTGCCAAGAATTTAAATAAACATACTTAATTAAACATAAACATATGAAACACAAACTACTCAGTTTTTTATTGGGTGGTGCTATCCTAACTTCGGTAGCATTCGCCCAAGAAAAGAAGGTTAGTGGAAGAGTGACAGGTACAAATGGCGAGGGGTTGCCAGGCGTTACTATTGTTATTCAAGGCACTAACCAAGCCACACAAACCGACGCAAACGGTAACTATTCTATTAATGTTCCTACTGGAAAAATTTTAGTCTTTCGCTCTGTAGGCTATTCAGACAAAACAATTACCGTTGCACAAGGTTCAAGTTTATATAACGTACAACTGAATGACAATGCTTCTGTTCTTGATGAAGTCGTTGTAACTGGTGCGGGTCTTCAGGCCAGTCGTCGTTCTATTGGTGTTACCCAAACAACTATTAAAGCAGATGATCTACAAAAGGCAAAACCGACAAACATCGTGACCGGCCTTACTGGAAAAGTTGCGGGTCTAACAGTACAAGGAGTTGGTAGTGGTGTAAATCCCAATTACCGCGTAGTATTGCGGGGAATGCGCTCTTTAACGGGTAATAACCAAGCCTTAATTGTTATTGATAATATCATTTCTCCTTCAGCTATGCTGGGTAATCTAAACCCTGATGATGTGGAAGATATCACCGTACTGAATGGTGCTTCTGCTGCTGCGCTTTATGGATCACAAGCATCAAATGGTGCCTTGATCATAAAAACGAAAAAAGGTGCTGCTTCCCAAGGCCTAGAAGTGACAATCGATAACACAACAACTTTTGAAAATTCGGTTTTTTTACCTAAGATGCAGAAGTTATTCGGGTCTGGTGCGGATAAATATGTTCAGATTTACACACCTTATGAAAACCAACAATATGGACCTAAATTTGACGGTTCAAATGTGTTAATTGGCGATCCGCTCCAAGATGGAAGCACGCAATATACACCATATTCTTATAGCGGTGATAAAGATAAATTCTGGGAAACCGGCGTTACTAATATGACCAACTTGTCTGTTGCATCAAAGCTCGATAAAAGCTCATTCCGTTTTTCTGGTCAGTATTTAAATTCTACAGGTACGGTTCCAGGAGATAAATACACAAGAGCTTCAGCTCGCGTAAATGGGGCTAGAGAATTAAGTGATAAGTTGAATATTTCGTATTCTTCTTACTATGCACAAAATCGATATGATCAGACATCAGCGAATTCTTCCATTTATGATGCAGTTTTGAATCAACCTGGACAAATCCCTTTATTAAGTTATAAAGACTGGAAAAATAATCCGTTTGCTGACCCTAGCGGTTATTACAATGCTTATTATAATAACCCATATTTTGTGGCTGCTAATAATCGTCAGAATATCCGTAATGACTATTTTATGGGGAACATTGACTTAAGTTTCAAACCATTACAATGGTTAGATTTTACAGGCCGTGTTGGTATGACAACTGCCAATCAGTCTTATAAATATACGACGGGTAAATATTCATTTACACCTTATGCAGCAGGGCTTCATGGTTCCTATAAGGCTAATAATATTACGGGTAATGTTACAGATGCATTTAACTATACTACAAATATAGCAACAGACTTTATTTCCCATGCGACACATACCAATGGTGATTTCAAGTTTGATTATACTTTACTCTTCCAATTTTTACAAAATCAATATTCAGGTATGAACGCCTCTGTAAGTGGCTTGGTCATTCCTGATATTTATAATCTTGGGAACTCATTGAACAATCCAAGCGCGGGTCAATCTTCATACCTCGCCCGTACATTTGGTTTATCTGGAAAAGTGGATGTTGCGTACAAAAATTATCTTTACTTGAGTCTGACTGGACGTAATGACTGGGTTTCTATTCTTGATCCAGATCATAGATCGTTCTTTTATCCAGGTGTAGCATTATCTTTTGTAGCGACTGATGCTATTGACGGATTGAAAGATTTTGAACCATTAAATTTCTTGAAGCTGATTGCTAACTGGTCAAAAGTGGGACAAGTTAACGTAGGTAGTACTTCTACATTTGGAGCTTATGCAACTGTTCCAACTTTCAGCCAAGGCTCAGGATATCCATATAATGGCGTCGGCGGTTTTACAATCGGAAATCAGATTGTTCAGCCTGGATTAAAGCCTGAAATGACTCGCTCAATTGAGTTGGGCTTTGAGTCACAATGGTGGAATAATCGGATAACTGCAAATGCAACCTATTTTAACAATAGAACAACAGATAATACCGTTCCAGCTATCATCTCATGGGCAACTGGATACAGCAATTACCTGGTCAATGCAGGTATTACAACTGGTAAGGGGATTGAATCTAAATTGACGGTTACACCGATCAGAACACAGGATTGGGATTTAACGGTAGGCGGTAACTTTACCTATATTGATAATAGAGTAGAGGCAGTAGGAGCAGGTCTAACACAATTGGCTTTGGGAACATATGGAGGAAGTACAGGATCATACGCAATTGCAGGAGAGAAGTTTCCAGTGATCATGGGTTATGGTTATAACAGAGACCCTCAAGGACGGATTATTGTAGATAAAAATACGGGGTATCCAACAAAAACAGAAAGCTTGATCAATATGGGGCCTGCAATGCCTACGCATACACTTGGGTTGAATCTTAGCTTATCTTGGAAAGACCTGACGTTCTATACGAGTGCTGAATACCGCACTGGAAATTATATCTATCATAGAGGAGCAAGCACTTTTGATTTTTCTGGATCAGGAATCAATACTGTCGGTTATGATAGAGAGCGTTTTGTTATCCCTAATTCATCTTATTGGGATGATGCAACACAATCTTATGTCGCTAACACGAATATAACAGTGTATGATGGCGGTTCAGATTATTGGACAATGGGAACCGGAAGAAGGGATATTGATGAAACTTATGTGACTTCGGCAGCTTTCTGGAAGATTCGTGAAATGTCAGTAACCTATAACATTCCTAAAAGTTGGTTAGCTGGACAAAAAGTAATTAAAAGAGCTCGAGTAAGTGCGCAAGGTCGTAACTTATTCTTATGGACTCCAGCAACGAACGTTTACACCGATCCAGAATACTCTGACGGAAATGGTTCTTCAAACGGAAATGCGATTGGTTTAACTGGTTTGAGCCAAACGCCACCATCGAGATACCTTGGATTCTCTGTTAGTTTAACTTTTTAATCTTACTACAAATGAAACGAAATATTAAATATATAATGTTGGGATTGGTAGCTGCACTTTGTACACAAGGTTTACAATCCTGTAATAAAGCGTTAGATATAAATACTAACCCAAATTCACCGACTTATTCTACACCTGAATTGGTGTTACCGCAAGCTATGGTCGCTACAGCTCAGCAAGTTCCAGGTTTTAATACCTATGGAGCACGCTTTGTAGGATACTATGCGACATCTGGTGGGGTCTCGGGTTGGGGAGATATCCTGACATACGATTATGCAACAAGTGCGTTCGGTGGTTTATGGAGCGGGGTTTATAATACACTTACGGATTTGGATTATGTTGTTAAAAATACCTCCGGAAACGCGGGTTATCAGGATTTAAATCAAGCTGCCGTAGTGTTGATGGCCTACAACTATGCTAATTTAGTAGATACCTACAATGACATTCCTTATTCTGAAGCACTGCAAGGAGCAGCATTCTTAACACCGAAATACGATAAAGCAAGTGATATTTATGTCGATTTGGCTAAAAAGCTCGATGGAGCGGTGGCGTATTTTAAGGCAAATGCTTCTTCTGATGTATTTAAAAAATCGGATATCATTTTCAAAGGAGATAATACCTCTTGGGCTAAATTTGCTAATACAATTAAATTAAGGTTGGTATTGCGTGCAGGCAGTAAAGCGGCGTTTGCAAATAAGACGATAGATCCTATTGGTGTAATTACAGATGATGTGATTGTACAACCTGGATTTACTAAAATTGCGGGAAAACAGAATCCAATGTGGAATACCTGGGCATATGGTGCTGATGGTGCTGCTGTAGGTACATGGGGAACGCAATTTATCCCTACACCATTTGTAATGGCTTTTTTTGATGGATCTAAATTAAGTGATGAAGCACGTGCGAACTTGTTTTTTGCCAATGGTATTTCAACAAACGTAAACCAGTTGGGAAATACAAACAATCCGCCAGTGGGAATCTCTCCTTCTGCTTGGGTTATGAAACCAGCCTCAGGAACAATCAGTGCAACAAACTATAGAGGTTATGGTGTTATTAAAGGACCATCTGCAGGTCAACCTTTAATGCTTGGTGCAGAAGGTAATTTTCTTGGTGCAGAAGCTGTCGTTGAAGGATTACTTTCAGGTGATGCGAAAACATTTTTTGAAAACGGAATTAAAGCTTCTTTCACTTATTTAAATAAAAATGAGTCCGATGTTGTATCAAATGGTGCAAATGCGGCTACTTATTTGACAAGTTACGTGTCTGCCAATGCAGGTAAATACCTGGCAGACTGGTCTGCAGCACAAACAAAAGACCAAAAATTAGAGGCTATTGTGACACAGAAATATATAGCAATGAACTTCTTATTTGGGCACGAGGCGTATAATGAATACCGTAGAATTGGTTATCCGAAAATTGCAGGTGGAAATGTGATTGGTAATGGTAAGTTGAACTTTATTTCTACTGAGTCACGCTCGACCGCTCCTGATAAAAATCTTGCTAGGCTACCTTATCCAGCAAGTGAGTTCAGTTATAACGGTGCAAATATCCCGACGGTGAATAAATACACTGATAAATTGTTTTGGGCAAAATAAATTGATTTGAAATGAAAAAGATTATAAATTATATTTCGGTACTGTTGTTACCGTTTATGTTCACAAGTTGTTTGAAGGATGATGCAATCATCGGTCCCGATGCAGGTGGGAATGTTGAAAATATCATCGAGTTTAAAAACTTTGTAGCGCCATCTTCGGGGACATCTAGTAAATATCCGCTGTATATTCAGGCTTTTGATATGGTTCCAACAACGGATTTTGCAATTCCTGTTCAAATAGCAGGGGTGTATAATCCGAAAGCGGATGTTAAAGTTACACTAGAATTGGATAATAGTATAATTACTGCTTATAATGCACAGAATGGATCGAAATATCAACCGTTGCAAACAGCGAATTATACTGTTTCAACTTACGAGATTACAATTCCAAAAGGTCAAAAAATTGGAAACTTAAACATCAAGTTTTTTCCTGAAAAATTCGATTTTAAAGAAAGCTATGCTTTGGGATTAAAAATTAAATCTGTAAGTGAGGGGACAATCTCTGGTAATTTTGGAGCAATAGTCTTAGGTGTTGTACCGAAAAACTTATATGACGGTGTTTACACCGTTGAAAAAGGGCTTGTACAACGTTATACCGGCGGTGCTTTAAATATTGGTGATGCATTGAACGGAAGTTTGGCTGGTAATCCAAAGGTTACGCTTAAATCAATAGATGGAAACACTGTCGAAATTACAAATATGAGATGGGCAGGTGGTACTTCTGGTATTGCTGGTATCGACAACTTGCGGGCGACAATTAACCCTGCTACTAATGAAGTCACTATGTTTGCTTTAGGTGCACCGACATTAAGAAATATTGCGGGGAAGGTCAATAAATATGATCCTGCAACAAAAACATTTACATTAAATTTTGACTGGGCACAAACAACGAATAAGAGAGAAATTCTTGATCTTCAGATCAAATTTGATTCTCCTAGACCATAGTGCTACAAATTTCACATAGAAAAGGTCGTCTGAAAAGACGACCTTTTCTATGTGAAATTATTTTCTTTAGTGGTGCCTTAGTCTATGTTTTTATGTAATAATTACCTATATTTAGTTAACAATCTCTAGAACTTATATTATGAAATTATTAGGTACCTTATGCTTTCTGGCTTTGTCCATAAGTCTATATGGCCAGAATAACCCAGCCCGTCCTAAAGAGGGCGATGAGCAGTTCGCAGCGAAATTGAATAAGCAATTAAAATTATCGAATTCCGAAATACAACGTGATATTTCGGGCGAAGTAGTTCTTGATTTTCGTGTCAACGAACATGGGAAAATTGATTCAATTGATATCGTTCGGGATTTGGGCGATAAAATTTCACTCCGCTTGATCGATATTCTTAAACGATCGGGGGATTGGGAACCTGCTAAGAAGAATGGATCACCAGTAGCTTCGTGGGTTCGTTTTCCTTACAAAGTATTAAGCTTGAGAGAATCTGCTAGTTCGTCGCTGCTAGTAAAGGCAGAACCAATTGAAGGCATGTCTACTTTCATTGAAAAATTCTATAAAAATTTCCAATATCCACCTGAAGCACTGAAAGCAGGCTTGTCTGGTGATTATGAGTTAAATTTTATTGTGAAAGAAGATGGGAAAATTACTGGTGTTAAATTAAAAGATGATCCTGGTTATGGCGTATTGACGAGTGCGCAACGTGCACTTAACAGAGCAGGTAAATGGAAACCAGCAACCCAAAACGGGGAGGCTGTAAAGTCTTCTGTTGTTGTTCCATTCAAATTGAATTTGAAAGAATTCAGAACACATATTTAATTAGATCAAAAAGGAATTTTTATGTAATATAGAGGTAGCAAGTATTTTGCTACCTCTATATTTTTTCACCAAACTGAAGCACATATCCATTATTATCATAAATAGCAAACTCAAGCATGCCCTATTCGAAAGTTTCTATTTCATAACATATTTTGACATTATCTTTCAAACTTTCCAATAAATTATCAACATCAGCTATGTTAAAATAAAGGGACCCGGTAAATTGTGCTGTTTCAAAAGCAATGCTTTCAACAGGATGCGAAAACATGATTTCGATGGTTCCACTTCGCAGTAGAGCCCAGTTCAATGCTTCGTTTTTTTCAACACATGTAAACCCGAGTTTTTCAGTATAGAACTGAATAGTTTGATCTAAGCTTTTTGTATATAATATTGGATTTAAGCTTTTGTAGTTCATCTTTTTTTTGCCTTTTATTGGTTCGAACTATTGTTTTGTCTTTTTGATAGCAGTTACGTGTGTTTTTTTATTATTATCGATTGTAAGGGTAGTTTTATGATGAAAAATACAAAATATTACAGTATTTATTGTTACTTCATAAAAAAAATAGCTACTTTTTTAGATTAAGGTGTGTTGTTTGTGTAATTGTTTGGTATTTAGTGTTTTTGTGTGTTATTTTTTTGTGTGAAATACTATGATTTATATCGTTTGTTTTCCAGTTTTTTAATTCTATTTATAACTTCTTGTTGCATCTTTAAAAGATTGTTTTATCTTTGCTTTTAACAAAACCTTAACATTTCATGTTTGGTTTTGTACACTAACTGTATTAGCCTGTTGGGCTCATCACTTTTGAAAAACATATATTAAAAGTTTCTTCGGTGCTTTTATCGTATTTAGTTAGATAAACTACTTATTTAAACAAACATAAACATATGAAACACAAACTACTCAGTTTTTTCGTGGGGAGTATGATCCTTTCTTCTGTTGCTTTTGCGCAAGAGAAGAAAGTAAGCGGTCGTGTAACTGGCGCTGACGGGAAACCGTTGGTAGGAGTTACAATTGCTGTTCAAGGATCAAACATTGCTACTCAAACAGATGCAAATGGAAAATATTCTTTATCAGTTCCTGTTGGTAAAGTAATGGTTTTCAGGTATGTCGGTCATTCTGATAAGACTATAATCGTTAAAGATGGACAGTCATTATTCAACGTGTCACTAGAGGATCAGAATACAGCATTAGATGAGGTTGTCGTAGTCGCTTATGGTACTGCCAAAAAAGAATCTGTGACTGGATCCGTAACCTCCGTCTCTGCTAAAGATATCGAAAAGAGACCAGTTACCAATGCATTTGCAGCTTTAGAGGGATCTGCTGCTGGTATTCAACTGAACAATACTTCTGGTATGCCAGGTGCAGAACCTAGTATAAGGATTCGTGGATTTTCATCACTAAATGGTTCGAATGACCCTCTTTATGTTGTCGATGGTGTTCCTTTTGGTGGTAATATCTCCGATATAAATCCGAATGACGTAGAAAGTATATCGGTATTGAAAGATGCTTCTTCTTCAGCTTTGTATGGTAGTAGGGCAAGTAATGGTGTTATTATTATTACAACAAAGAAAGGAAAAGCTGGACGCTCACAAGTGAATGTTTCCACTGATCAAGGGTTTTATTCAAGAGGTATTGCAGAATATAGCCGAGTGAATGATAGACAATTCATGGAGGCTATGTGGATGGGGTATCGAAATAACTTATTGACAAGTAGCTCAACCAAATATCCGACAACCCAATCTGCAAATGATGAGGCTTCAAAGTCATTGGTAAGTAACTATCTTAAACTAAACATTTATGATAAAGATGATGATAAATTATTTGACGCGAATGGTAAGCTAGTTTCCGATGCGCAAATTAAAAGTGGATATCGAGATGACTTGGATTGGTTTAGTGAAGTAGATCGTATAGGACATCGTCAAAATTATAATATTGATGGGAATACAGCCACGGATAAAGCAAAAGTCTTTTATTCTACTGGATATTTGGACGAAAAGGGCTATATTAAAAATTCAGGTTTAAAGAGGTTTACAGGTCGTTTAAATGCGGAATTGCAAGCTAAAAATTGGTTTAAATACGGCTTCAATTTAGCAGGATCACACCAAATTTCAGATAGAATAAGCGGTTCCACGGATGATGCTGGTTCTTTCACAAATCCTTTTAATTATGCACGCTCAATTGCACCAATTTATCCGATTCATTTACATAATCCTGATGGTACCTATGCATTAGATGCTTTAGGAGATAAACAATTCGATAATGGTGAATCCACAAGATTACAATATGTTGGAAGGCATACTATTTGGGAAAATGAATTGAACAGCGATCAAACGATTAGAAATACTGTAAACGGTCGAGGATTCCTCGAATTTAAATTCCTGAAAGATTTTACGTTCACGCTAAATGGTGATTTGAATCTTCGTAATTCGGAACGCCGTACCTATAATAATGCAGTGATAGGAGATGGTAATGGACAAGGTCGCGCTGCTAGAAATATTTATCGGTACAAAAATTATACGCTACAACAACTGTTAAGTTGGAATAAGGACTTTGGAAAGCATCACGTTGATGTTTTAGCGGGCCATGAAAATTATTCCGATAATTGGAGCTACTTGTATGGTTATAAAACAGATGAGACGTTTGCGGGAAAAACTGACATGGTTAACTTTACCAAGATTACTTCTTTGTATGATTACCAAGAAGACTATCGCGTCGAAAGTTTCTTGTCTCGCGCTCGCTATAATTATGATGGTAAGTATTTTGCTGAGGCCTCCTTTAGAAGAGACGGATCTTCTAGATTCAGTCCTGAAAATCGTTGGGGTAACTTTTGGTCATTAGGTGGAAGTTGGATAGTTTCCAAAGAAGACTTTTTCAAAGATGCACTTCATATCGTCAATGATTTGAAAGTAAGAGCATCTTATGGAGAAGTTGGAAATGATGAAAGTGCTAATAAATATGCGCACTTAGCTTTGTATGATATAGATCAAAATGCAAATATGGCGGCTCTTTATAAAAAACAAAATGCGTCGCCGGATCTGATTTGGGAAACTTCAAGTTCTTTTTCTGCAGCTATTGAGACACGTTTATTTCAGCGTGCAAATTTAAGCTTTGAATACTTTAATAAGCAGTCACAAAATCTGATATTTGACGTTAATTTGCCGCTATCTGCCGGTGCGACATCTACTTCTTCTGCTGTTTCCACAATTACACGTAATATCGGTTCAATGTCAAATCGCGGTTTTGAGCTAACATTTGATGTCGATGTTTTGAAAGGTGATGGATGGAAATGGAATATTGGGGCGAATGCAACATGGTTGACCAACAAAATATTAGCATTACCAGAAGAGAATAGAGAAAATGGTATTATCACTGGTAATTTTAAATGGATGGAAGGACGTGGAAGATATGATTTCTGGATGTTTAAATTTGCAGGTGTAGATCAAATGACCGGGCGTTCTCTGTATCTTCCAGATACACAAAGATTTAATGTAAATGGTTCAGCTCCTGAAAAGGCAGCTATACCAGCTGCTGAATTAATCGAGATTAACGGAAAATATTATGTTACCAATCCATCCAATTATGGTGTAAGGGATTGGTCGGGATCTGTTATTCCTAAGATGAATGGAAGTTTCAATACCAACTTTGAATATAAGAATTTTAGTTTTTCGGCTTTATTTACTTACGCTATCGGAGGTAAAGTATTTGATTCGTCTTATGCAGGTTTAATGTCTATGTCTGGTACGCCAAGTGCTATGCATACAGATATTATGAAGTCATGGAATGGAATTCCTGAAGGTATGACTGCGACTTCTATAAATAGATTGGATCCGAATGGTATTCCAGCAATTAACTTTTCACAGAGCAATATGAACAACTATTCAAGTGATCGTTTTTTAACGGATGGCTCTTATTTAGTTATCAAAAATATTGCGGTGGGCTATAGTTTGCCAAAAACATTGGTTAGTAAAATAGATTTGTCTTCAGTAAGAATTGTTGCGGGGATCGAAAACTTGGCAACAATGACGAAACGCAAAGGAATGAACCCGCAACAGCAATGGAACGGTACTAGTACAAATGCTTGGGTAACTCCGCGTACTGTATCTTTTGGAGTAAAAGTTGGACTATAAGAAATAAAAGGATGAAAAATATAAATTATATTAAAGTATTATTTGCAGGAGTGTTGTTGCTAGCTTCCTGTAAAAAGGACTATTTAGAGACACTTCCTACAGACTCTGTAAGTACTCCTACGGTATTTGAAACAACAAAAAATGCCAAGTTAGCTGTAAATGGCTTAGCTAAGATGATGACCCAACAATATTTGGGAAGTCAGGGCTTTAATGGAGAAGGAACAATCAAAATGTATTACGGGAATTATCCCGGAAATAACTTTTTTGTTAACTTAAGTGGTTGGGCTGACATCATTAATGCAAATTACAATCAAAATTTAACGAGTATTTACCTTTATTATCCTTGGTATTATTATTACAAGATTATAGGTAATGCAAATCAAATTGTCGTTAGTATTGATGGGGCGGAGGGACCAGCCGTTGAAAAAGAGTTCATAAAAGCACAAGCATTAACCTTTAGAGCTTATAGTTATATGATGTTAGCTCAGATTTACGGAAATAGATGGAAGGATTCCAATAATGGTCAAACTGGAGGCTTAGTTCTAAGAACCGACGTATCAACAGGAGACATGCCTTTATCTACTTTAGGACAGACATATGATTTAATTTATAAAGATTTGAATGACGCGATAGCGCTATATGAATCGTCTAAATTGGATAGAGAATCCGATAAAAATTTCCAAGTGAATGAGGATGTGGCTTACGCGATTTATGCAAGGGCAGCACTAAACAAACAGGACTACGTTAATGCAGAAAAATATGCAGTTCTTGCTCGTAAAAATTATAAATTGATGAGTAACGCTGATTATAAAAACGGTTTTTCTACTCCAAATGGCGAGTGGATATGGAGTAGTTATGGAGCCTCTGACGAAACATTGTACTTCTATTCATTCCAGTCTTACATTGCTTATAACTCAACAGCTAGTGCCGTAAGAACAACACCAAAATGTATCAGTAGAGAATTGTTCGATAAGATCCCGACGACTGATGTTCGTAGAGATTTGTTTTTGGATCCAAAGGGCGAAGCTTATACTACTGCGACTGGGGTTGCGGGGACAGCTATGAAAGCAAGGGCATTTAAATTGTTTCCAGATTTACAAGCTACTGCAGTTCCTTTTGCGTATATGAATTTCAAGTTTAAAGCAAATGATATACCTGGTATCGGCCATGTGAATCATTTTAGGGCTTCCGAAATGTATCTCATTGAAGCTGAAGCAAAATTTTTCCAAAATAAGGCAGCAAGCGAAGTTCAAGGTGTTCTTAATGCATTAAACGCTACTTCAGGAAGGGATGTGAATTATGTTTGTACAAAAACAGGTACAGATCTACTTAATGAAATTAAACTTTATCGCGCGGTTGAACTATGGGGCGAAGGATTCGATTGGTTTGATATGAAACGTTGGGGCGATACTATCGTGAGAAAAGACTTTGCTAGCGGTGGTAATTTCTTGACTTCATTGGTTACTACAATTAAGCCAGAAGATAAAAATAAATGGACTTGGGCTATACCTCTTCGTGAAAGCGATTATAATAAGGGGTTGGAATAATTTTAAGAAGGAATCAATAGTTAGGTGGCCGATACGTGAATTTCATGTATCGGCCATTTTTATTTTAAAATATAATCGAGATCGTATGAGTTCTCAATGTCTGGAAACGACCTCCAAGGTGATATATTACTAAATCGTTAATTTTATGTATATAAATTAATAGACTAACAATTTATTAATATTAACTTAATATTGAGAATCTATTTTTACGCCGTTGAAAGATGATGGAATAGAAGAAGGAAAAATGATTCTGCTCGTATCATATCACCACAAGCGAAAAGGATAATTTATTTAAAATTCTCATGAAAAAAGCACTTTTACTCTTAGCTCTGATAGGACCCGTTGTAGCACTTGCGCAAAATAATAATGCGCCCTCCAGCTATGATCCACATGATATCAAGATTACGGGGTATCTTCAAACACAGTTTCAAAAGGCACAATCTCCTGGAATTACGTCCTTTTCAGGTGGGGATTTTTCAAAGAATTCGGATAACAGATTTATGATCCGCAGGGGACGTCTTAAAATTGATCGGGTGGATACTTACTCGAGTATTGTCTTTCAATTGGATGCTACTCAAGACGGTGTACAACTAATGGATGCCTTTATTCAATTGCGTCACCCAAGTCAAAAAGGCCTTAGTTTAACTGCGGGACTTTTCAATAGACCTTTTGGATATTCCATTGTATACTCATCGGGCTATCGTGACTTTCCGGAACGGGCACGTGTATTCCAGACGTTGATGCCACGCGAACGTGATCTTGGAGGGATGGTAAGTTATCATCCTGGGGGTAAAGTTAAATTCTTAAATTTAGATTTAGCCCTGGTGAACGGTAGTGGTCACTCCGCTAAGGACTATGATTCTAAAAAGGACCTGATCGGTAATCTTGCTTTTAAATTTGATAGTTTAGCCGATAAAAAACTTCATTTGGGCTTTGGCGGCTCGTTCTATAAAGGTTCAGTGCGTAATGATACGAAAACGTACTATACGCCCAATAGCAATGGTTATACAGCGCATACCAGTGATGAGAATGAAGGTAAAGCCATCGGCAGGAACTATTATGGAGCAAACTTACAGGTAGAGTTTGATAATAGCTTCGGGAAATCCAGTTTCAAAACCGAATATGTGGCAGGAGACCAGCCTGGAGTTGCCGGTGGTGTCGATATTAAAGGACCCTACGCCAGCAGAAGTTTTACAACCCAGCCGACAACAGACCTTTATCAACGTAAATTTAATGGATATTATCTTTGGTTTACGCAGGAGATTGCGAAGACCGGTATTACTGCATTGATAGCGTATGACGTATATGATCCAAATACGAAAGCAAGTGGCACGACAATCGGCATGCCTGATAATTTTACGGCCGATGGCGATGTTAAGTTTAGTACGCTGGGCTATGGTCTTGCATATCAGATTAACAATAGGATAAAACTGACTGTATATAATGAGCATGTAACGAACGAAACCACAAGTTTACCAAACTTTTCGGCTGATCTGAAAGATAATGTTTTCACTACAAGGCTGCTTTATCGTTGGTAAATTGGCTCAGTGCTGTTTTTTCGCGAGTATCGGTGTTAAGGGGGAGGATCAATATTTAGTTTGACCAATATAGTAGGTTGTTTAGGCCATTTGATTTAGAGATCTCCCGACACTTAGATGTTTTTCCGAATCCGGCTCAGTGATGATGCGGTAATCCCTAAATAGGACGCTAACATGGCTAATGGAACACGATTGGCTAAACCCGGGTAAAGCTTCAAGAACAGGAGATAGCGTTCTTTGGCATCGAGATTCATCATGGTATTTGCCGTTTTTAGCTTACTTTCCACCACAAAAGCATAAAGTTTGGCCATCAACAACGGCCAAACTTTAATTTCCTTTTCAAGAAGCGTAAAATTCTCAAAATCAAGGCTCCAGATTTCGCTATCTGTGAGGGATTCTATATAGTCGTTGGAAGGTGTTCGATCCAAGAAGCTCTGAAGATCCCCAATAAAACGACCTTCATAAATAAAATAACGCGTAAAATCGTCGCCTTTACTGTTGTAATAGAGCGAACGGAATACCCCCGATTCCACAAAAGCAATGCTATTGTTTACTTTACCGCAAGCGACAAAATAGCTTGACTTTGAAATATTCTTTTTTTCGAATGCCTGTCGAATTAAATTCTCTTCACGCAAATCGAGCTGTCCAAATTTTCGGATGTATTCCAGTAATTGCTCCATGTTACCTTTGTATTACTTCGCTAAGTTAATCAAATCTTCACGTTGTGGTCCTGTTGAAAGATACGTTATGGGAACTTGTAACTCTTCTTCTAAAAAGGAGATAAATGTACCCAAGGTTTCTGGAAGTAAGTCTGCCTGCTTGATATTAGAGAAATCGGTATTCCAACCTTTTAAATATTTCCAGATCGGTTTAATTTTTTGTTCAGAAGATTGGGGAAATGCTAACGAAATTTTTTGTTCATCTATTTCATAATGGGTACAGACGGGGATGTCAGCCATTTCGTTCAAAATGTCGGCTTTCGTAAGAACGAGTTCCGTAACTCCGTTTAACATGATGGCATATTTTAATGCTGGTAGATCCAGCCAGCCGACACGACGGGGACGTTTGGTATTGGAACCGAATTCAGCTCCTTTGTCCCGTAAATCATTGGCAGCTTGCCCTGTGATCTCTGTTGGGAAAATGCCATTCCCCACACGGGTGCAATAGGCTTTTGTAACGCCATAAATTTTGTCCACCACTTTAGGCGACACACCCAAGCTTACACAGGCTGCGGAGGCTATCGTATTTGATGAGGTCACATAGGGATAACTTCCATGGTCGATATCAAGCAGAGTTGCCTGCGCGCCTTCCGCCAATACCTTCTTCCCATCTCGGATTGCCTTATTCAAAAAGATTTCGGTATCTATAATTGGCACTTGTTTTAAGGAAGTGCATCCTTGAATAAAAGTGTGGTAGAGCTCTTCGAATGCAGGCATTTCTTGTCCCAAAAACTGTAGTTCTTTGTATTGGCGGTTTAAAATTTGATATACGTCAGTATCAAAACTATCCGAGTGAAGATCACCAACGCGAAGGTTCTGTCTGAGTATTTTATTGGAATAGCTTGGCGCAATTCCATTTTTGGTCGTTCCTATCGTGCGATACAGTGGGGACTGTTCCATATAGATATCCCAATAACGATGGGTCGGTAAAACGAGATGCGCTTTTTGGGATATCAAAATCCTATTGAAGAGATCCTGGGTGGGTATAATGTGCGCTAGTTCTTCGATTTCTGTTTTGAATGCTAATGGGTCAACCACCACACCGGTGCCAATAATGTTTTTGACATGCGACGAAAAAATACCCGATGGGAGTAGTTTAAGCGTAACTTTGTTACCTTGATAGTAAATACTATGTCCGGCATTCGCGCCGCCATTAAACCGAGCGATAATATCATAGTCGCTTCCGATCAGATCAATGAATTTTCCTTTACCTTCGTCTCCCCATTGGAGCCCAATTAGAATGTCCATATTGCGTTTGTCTTGAAATTATTGTCAAAGCTAGGGCTTGCAAGGCGGAGGCCAATTGCCATTTGGCAAAAAGTGCTTCTCATTATCATTTGGCCAGCAGTCTTAATGCGTTTGGATTGCGCTTAAGCTTGTTTGTGTCCGAGCTGTTGTACTTTTTGTATCCATTTATTTCGCTTAATAGGATCGGAAGTTTTGATAATACCGATATAAGTGACTTTCACAGGCGATATTCCACAAAATTGGAGGGTTGATCTTTTTAATTGATTAATACTTGGTCTGCCGTAAACTAAAGCATAATACCAACTTGGTTGATCGAGTGTTGTAATGATCCGAGCGGATTTTCCTTTGAGTAATTTGTCCCAAAAAAGAGAGTTTTCGCGATATTGAAAAGCCCTTCCGGGTAAAAAAAGTCTATCGATAAAGCCCTTCATCAAGGCTGGAAGACCGCCCCACCAAACGGGATGTATCCAGACCAAATGATCGGCCCATAAGATGTCTTCCCAGACAAGAAGTAGGTCCTGCTCAAGTTCTGTCCGTTTACGATAACCAAATTCAAGGTTTGGATTGAAATCTAGGTCAATAATATGGATTGTTCGTACTGTAGCTCCGGACGCTGCCGCAGCTTCTTGATAGGCATTTGCGATGCCAAAATTGAAAGATTCCCGATTCGGGTGGCCATTGATAATCAGTATTTTTTTCTCCATGATGTTTTATTACATCACAAAAATAGAGATACGCTTATCGTCTTTACAGGACAAATGTCTAAAAAGAAATTTCGCTGCGAATACGACTTAAATGACGTTGTGTAATGCCTAAATAGGAAGCGAGGTATTGTAAAGGAAGCTGTTGGATAAAATCAGGATGATCTTTGAGTAAATTGGCATAACGTTGTGATGCGGTTTCTTTTTGTAATTGAAAGACGCGTTTTTCAAGTTCAAGATATTGTTCCTCGGCAATCATTTTAAGGTATTTTGTCCATTTTAGGCTATTCGTAGCAAGCTTATCAATCATATTTTTTTTGATCGTCCACAGTTCGGCAGGGGTAATGGCCTGCATGGTCTCCATACTTGGCCCGCCTGTAATAAAGGAGGAGTAGGCCGCTATCCAGGTATTTGGAAAGCGGAAACAATAGGTAATATCGTCCTTGTTTGCACTGCTATAATAAGAACGGAAGATCCCTGATTGTATAAATGCAACCTCGTGACAAGGTTGATTCTCTTTAACAAAAAAGTCGTTTTTGTTCAGCTTTCTGTATTCAAAAAGCTGAACAATCTGATTGATCTCTTCTTCGTCGAACAGACGCAAAGACCGAAAATATGTTGCTATCATGAAGTCCAAACTTAGAAAAATTGCGGTGTTCCTACAAGATAAATTCGATGTGTTTTAATCGGTTCAATGTTTAGTTTGCCGATTGAGCAACAGGGTAGATTTTTAATTCGCATCAATTAGAATGGCCAATTGCAGGCACATTTGATCGGAGCGATTGCTCCAAGCATGATTGGTGCCGCGTTGGATGACAATATCGCCGGCTTGTAAAAGCGTTTCTTCTGTGTCTGTAATCAAGTAAATCTCTCCTGAAAGAATAACGATGTAATCTAAACTTGCTGTCTGATGCATGAGGGGATGAGGGGTACCAATCGTCGTTTCTATACCAAGTTCCCGATCGGGTGGGATCTGTACATAGCGGAAGTACGTGCCATTTTTGATGACTTGGGGTATAGCGCTGTTTTCTATGGGATGCTCTTTCTCAAACTTGGCCGGCATTTGGCTGGTTTGCCAGATATCGGAAATAACAAGATTGGGATAGTGCTCTGATACATTATCAACCAATGCATCCGCTTCGATAAAGGATTTGCCGGCACGTATGCCTGTCACGATTCGTCTAGGTATAGTTCTCATTGATTTTGTATAATTAATTTATTGCCTTGAGTCTGGTTGTTTTTGAGCATTAGATGCCCTTTTTCGATTGTTTCGGGGCTTAAGTTACCGATAAGATAAATAGGGGCAGGTTGAATAATTTCTTGCTCAATAGTGTGTCTGATTCGATCCAACCCCTTTTTGAAATAGGGATAATTCAGTCTTTGGGCGTGGATAAAGTTGGATATATTAATGATCTGTGCGGCCGAACTAAATAGTTGGTCTCTTGCTGCCGCGGTCGTAAAATGTGTGATGTCGATATAAGTTCCATAGGGTTTTAATACTGCGGCGGCAACTTCCGAGAGATGCTGCCCCACCGCATCAATAGCGACGTCAATACCTTGCTGATTACTTTTAAGCTTGATTATTTCCGTTAAATTCTCTTTTCGATAATTGATGATACTGTCTTTTTGCAGTCCTAGTTGGCGTAATTTTTCAATACTGCCCATACTTCCTGCTGTCGCAACGATATTTTTAATGCCGTTAGCCAGGAGTAATTTTAATGCAAAAAGACCCACGCCTCCAGACGCTCCGGTTAGGAAAATATGATCTTGCGGATTAATTGCTGCTCGGTCGAAAACCTGCAATGCGGTGATACCAGCGGTAGGAAGTGCTGCTGCTTGCTCAAACGAAATATTTTTTGGCTTAGGGGCAACGAGGTCGGCTGGTAACTGAATGTATGCTGCATAGGTTCCGTTACTGCCCATGCTGCCACAGGCAAAAAATACTTCATCTCCAATTGCGTATTCACTTACATCTGAACCTTTATCTGTGACAATTCCTGCCCCTTCTCTACCAAGTATGGGTGAAAATATATAACGTCGTTCAAATTCGTTTTCACGCATCTGGTAGTCTATGGGGTTGAGTGCTGAAGCTATTATTTTAATTTTCACTTCGTTGGACTTCAGTTGAGGAAGCTCAACCTCCGCATTTATCAATTGATTGTCTTTATCCAGTATAACCGCGTTCATATCGCTATTTATTTAAATGATGGCATCCCTATGAAAAATTCCTGCCGAAATAATGTATGTTATATCAGCATTCTTTCATCTTATATAGTTGATATGACAAATCTACCTTTCGTTTGCTATATATTTGTTGGTAGTTAACAAGTGGTAACTAGTCGTTGGAAATCAATATGGGACAAGTTTTGGAAGGAAATCAAATGCGGGAGGCGAGTTGTACAGAAGAATTGCGCGCTATACGTGACGCGCTGGATATTTTGGGCGGAAAATGGAAATTGATGATATTGCGTTATTTGGCTAATCGGGAGTTGCAGGAAATTTATTTCAAAAAAATGGAACGGGAGATTCAGGGAATTTCTGCAAAAGTGTTGACAAAAGAACTTCGAGACCTTGAATTAAACTTGTTAGTCGCCCGCCAGCCCAGTGAAGACCCCGTGAAAGTGTTCTATAAAATTACCGCCTATGGTAAAAGTGTATTCCCCGTTACCGAATCACTGGTCAGTTGGGGGTTGGAATACCGAGAGAAAGTGAAACAAGAACTCGCTGCATTAACGAAATAACAATTTATTCCGATTGAAGAATTAACTTTTTGATCAGTGAAATCTGACCAAGGTGATAATAGCTATGTTCGATTACAGCTTCGATATTTCTGAGGTAAGATCCATACTTTTTATCAATAAATGGCTGATCGAAGAGGTTTTCATCGAACGATGCGATACAGTCACAAAATAATTTGGCATTTTTCAGGAATCGATCTACTAGTGTATCCCAGTCTGCTTTGGATTGGATAGGCGGGATATCAAAGCTGTATTTATCACTAATTTCCAATTTTCCATACGTAAATGCAGCTAATAGACCTTCTAGGTAATAATTGATATGATAGGTTAGCGCAGCGATGGAATTCAGATCATTTATTTTGAATATGGCCTGTTCCCAGATCGTATTCAATAGTTGTTCCTGATAGTTGGTGTTGGCAATCCAACGTCCATTCAAAAAAACTTCGCGAAGCCTGTCTGCAATAAATATACGTCTTTCCATTTTGTAATTTATCTTTCTAATAATCAGTTGTTCTACTGCTTTTGTTTTATTATACGTTTACACTATACAGCATCGTCGAGGAATTATAATCGACTATCTGTCCAATTTACATACAATTTTCCGATTCTTCATCTTCAGTTAACCTCTTGTTAATAAGACTTTTCTTTTTTTGTATAAAGTCATTGTTACCACGAAACTATGTTTACACTAACCGGAAGAGATCTAAAAAATGTTTGGGACCAATTTGTGAAAGAGGACTGTGAAGATTCATTTTATGCTTTATACAAACATTATTACCATTATCTTTCCTATTTGGGAACGAAAAAGAAAATGTCGGTACAGCGTATTCAGGATAGTGTGAATGATGTATTTCTACACCTTTGGGAAAAGAAGACTGACAATCAAAAAATACGCAATCATCATAATTATATTATTACGGTTTTCTTTCAAAAACTTTTTCGCAAGGAAACACTACAACTGACAGATTTGGATTTTGTGGAAGAAATCCATGATCCGTCAATCCATCACTCTGTTGAAGAACAACATATACGTGCGGTAACAACAAATACCGTAACACAGTTGGTTGAGGAGCATATGGAGCAATTGGGAACAAAACAACGGCTGGTGATTTACCAACGATTTTTTTTGGATCTTTCTTATCAGGAAATCGCTGATGCCAATCAGGTTTCGATCCATACGATCTATAATACCATTTATAAATCCCTAGAAAAAATAAAAAATAACCTTTCTAGTGAACAAGAAATCTTTCTTAAAGTTGCCGTAGGGCTACTTTCTTCATTTTTGTTGATTTTTTCTTAAAAACGAGTAGTGAAAAAATGACCCTGACCACTCTATTGTATAAATTACGATTAGAGTGATATGAACGAACTTAATTTGCAAGCGTTATTATTGGACGAATCTTTTGTGAACTATTGCAAGGGAACGAATAAAGAGGATATCGAAAAATGGGAAAAATGGTTACAAAAACATCCTGAACATAAAGCGTCCATAGCGGAGTTGCAGGAGACCATTGTGGCAATGGGACATTATGCGGGTGAACTATCCGTTCAAACAAACTATGATCGTTTGCAGTCTCAAATAAAAAAGCGCGCTAACCAACACCGCTTTACAGAAATTGGTATGGCTGTCTGGTTAAAAATTGCGGCGCTCCTAGTCGCTGTTGGCGCTATCTCACTGTTTCTATTTAAACAACAGCTTGCTGAAGAACAGCCAAAAAACGTGCAGCATATTGGTGCTCCAGGAAAGGATGATGCCCTATTAACACTAAAAGATGGCTCCGTTGTTTCATTAGCTGATATAAAAAATGGAAGTGTGGTAGCACTGCAAGGCGGGGTAGAAATACAAAAGAATAAAGACGGTGAATTGGTTTATAAAGCTGTTGAACAAGGGGAAGCAGCCAGCACTGCTGTGAATAAAATAACGACCAATCGCGGAAACCAATATCAAATTATATTGCCCGACGGATCCAAAGCATTTCTCAATGCAAATTCGACGTTGACCTATCCTTTGAAATTTAGTGAAAACGAACGGCATGTTCACATGACCGGAGAGGTTTACTTTGAAATTGCAAAAATTGAGACGGGAATGGGAGGGCGAATTCCTTTTTACGTGGAGACAGCAAATCAAAAAATTGAGGTGCTTGGTACGCATTTTAATGTGAACGCATATGATGACGAACCTTATACAACAACAACTTTATTGGAGGGAGTTGTACGCGTTAGTTCGAAAAAAAGAAATGAATCGGTGCTCTTAAAACCAGGGCAGCGGGCCTTGTTAAATGAAGCCCTGCGTGTAGAAAATGTCGATATCTCTCAGGAAGTAGCTTGGATAAATGGTGACTTTGTTTTTAAAGGAGAAGAGTTAGTAAGTCTGCTGCGTAAAGTTTCAAGGTGGTACAACGTGGATGTAGCATGTCCCGAACGACTTGAGAAGTTGAAATTTGATGGTATGGTATCGCGTTCTCAGCCGCTATCTACCATTATTGATATGTTGCAAACAACAGGAAAAGTAAAATTAACGCTAAATGGAAGGAGGCTTATTGTGATAGATTGACCTATCTAATTTTTACGATAAGCCGCATAAAAACAACCAAAGGTGCTGGTAACACCTTTGGTCAATGTGTTAAGCTTATCGATCATGTTGCGATTCAATGATCATCAAATAATATTAACAACAACAAATATATGAGTTTTTATCAATGCATGCGTGTTATGAAAATCACCATGGTATTTTTAACTTGTTTGTTGGTGAAAGTCAGTGCGTTTACTTACGGTCAACGTATTACACTTAACAAACAAAATAGTCATATCCCAGCTATTTTAAAAGAAATAAGGCAGCAGAGCGGTTATGACTTTTTTTACGATAATGGGCTCTTTAACCGAGCAAAACCCGTTAATGTCAATCTAAACAATGCAACTGTTGAAGAAGCATTGAATATATGTTTTGCAGGACAACCGTTCGGTTATGTTGTGAAAAATAAACTGGTTGTTGTTACGGCGCTTCGGACTGTGCTGGAAGAGCCCGCCGATGTATTGCAGCAGCGCTTGGTTGGTCGAGTTATTGATCAACAGACAAAAAGGACATTGGCCAGCGTTTCTATCCGTGTTAAAGGGACATCTGGAGGAACGAATTCTGATACAAATGGAAACTTTTCGCTATCGATTTCTAAAATTCCTACTGTTCTCGTTCTTTCCTATCTGGGCTATCAGACCAAGGAAATTGAAATTAATGATGTAAAGGAAAACCTTGTTATTGGATTGAGCCCTCTTGCTACAGCATTGGAAGAGGTCACCGTTCAGGCAAGGCGTAAAATGAACACTGAAACGGCCGTGCTGGAAGAACGTAAACGCGCTTCTATTGTACAGGATGCTATTTCGGCCGAATTGATCGAGCGTACCGCAAGTATTACAACGACACAAGCATTGCAACGCGTCACGGGCGTTACGGTGACTGATGACAAATATGTTGCGGTAAGAGGGCTAGGTGATCGATCTGTGATCGGTCAGTTGAACGGCGTAAGATTGGCTTCTTCTGATCCTGACCGTAGTGCCATCCCATTGGACCTTGTTCCGGCTTCCTTATTGGATAATATTACCGTTTATAAAACAGTAACACCAGATAAACCTGCCGATGCTGCTTCGGGTATCGTTGAGCTCAAAACGAAATCTGTACCTGAGAAAATGACATTTGAGCTTATCGCTCAAACCGGGCTCAATTCTAACATCGGTTTGGGAGGAAATTACAACAGCTTTTGGAACAGTGAGATGGGATTATTGGGGACACGAATCAATAAAAAAGACCTTTCCTCGGATTTTTTAAATCTTGCAACGCAATATCCCAATGGATTAAGTTCCATCCAGGATATGATCGCCAATAGCAACTATAGTCCCTCAGGATACCAGGAGGTAAACCGGGTTAATAAAATTATGAAAGGGTTCGATCCTGTTATGACAACTCGATACCGCCGTGCACCTATGAATCAGCTTTACTCGGCAACATTCGGTAATAGTTATGATGTTTTTGGAAAACACAAACTGGGGCTTATTGTCGGAGGAAATTATTATAGAAGAACCGCTGATATTTATCAGGGCGAACTGACCCAGTATAGCATCTATCAAGGGGTAGTGACTGGTAATCCTGATATTTTTAGTTTTAGGAATATCCCTAATTATATTACACCGAATAGTCTTTTTATGGGGAAGTATCAAACTTATAGCGAAAATACAGGAACCGAAACACTAAACTATGGTACACTTGTAGGGGTCACCTACCGTTTTAATCCACAGCATGAGGTCAGTATGCAATATTTGGGAAGCTGGGGAGGAGAGTCTATTGCAACAAATTTAAATGGACGCTATGAGTATTCGGGCTTGCCTGGCGAAGTCAGAAGTACTATTCATTCGCTTAAACAGACCTTCCGTAATCTGAATACCTTTAACCTACAGGGCGAACATAAGTTTTTGAAAAATGAGTTTTCACCTCGTTTGAGTTATAATGTTGCAACTTCAAAGTCCACACAGAATGATCCGGATTTTAGATTTGCTAGTCTTGTAGACTACAAACCTCGGGGTGGAGGATGGTATCGGCGTCCCATTATAGGTGAGCAGGCTCATTTTGATGACTATGTATATTCTGAACATCTCTATGCACTTACATCGGGCTATGTAAACGGATTCGGAAATTATGGTATTATTCAAGCTGAACCTAATGGTCGGAGATGGAGAAATTTGAACGAAGATAATTTTAATGCAAAAGCTGATCTGAGTTTTCCTTTCAGGCTATTGAGTGAAAAGCAGTTGTTTAAAACGGGATTCAATTATTTATTTAGGGATCGTAAATTTACAGAAAACCAGCTGTTTCTGCCAGGGTCTAATTTCACTGGAAATAAATCAATTCCATTATATGATGTTCAGGGTAATTTAGACCGTTTGGTAAGCAATGAAATTGTAGGTGTTGTATTACCAAAAGCGGGGCAGGGTGAAGGTATGATGCCAGTAGGTGGTTTTCTATACAATAGCCAAAAATCGCCAAATAACTACAAAGGTTATTTTGAAACCAATGCATTATATGGTATGCTGGATCTCAAGATTGCTGAACGATTCCGAATGGCCGGAGGAGTTCGGTTTGAGATGACAAATATTGGTTCGACAGTGGATACTGCGAATGTATTTTTAGACCCTGCACTGACCGCAACATCTCCAGATGGTACACGTATTCCTCTGGATCCGATTAATCCCAATTCTGTCTATAAAACAAAATATAAACCATTCTATTCTGTCAATGCAACCTATACGTTGAATGACAATATGAATTTTCGTGGGGCCTTCAACACGACTCTGGCGAGACCCGAATTGCGTGAGATTACCAATGTATTTGAATTTGATGCCTTTCAAATGGGCTTAGTTGTTGGTAATCCCAATTTGAAAAATCAATATACCCAAAATGCGGATTTTCGATGGGAATGGTTTCCTGCTAAAGGAGAGGTTATTGCCGTGTCGGCTTTTGGAAAGCGTATAGAAAATCAATTGGTTAAGGTCTTTAATCTAAAAACCCAAGGGTTAGCTGCTACTTATCCTGAATTTCCAACCATCCAATTTCAGAATGACGGTAATATTGGTAAGGTATGGGGATTGGAATTTGAAGTTGTCAAGAATTTGGGAACATTATATGATCCTTTAAAAAACTTGTTTTTGGGTACCAATCTTTTATTGGCTCAAAGTGAAATTAAGAAATCTGCGGAGCGTTATGAAGCAAATCGTTCACTGGATAGATATACCCCAAAAAATAGTCCGTTGTTTGAACAGGCTCCTTATTCGATTAATGCTTGGTTAAACTATGATAACGACAAATCAGGAACCGATCTCACTGTGACCTTTAATATGGTTGGGGAACGCTTAGTCCAAATTAATCTGACAGGGGAACCGGATCTGTATACACAGCCCGTGCCTTACCTTGATTTTGTTTTTTCCCAAAAGCTAAATAAACGGATCTTGTTTAAAGGCTATGCCAAAAATATAATGAATCCTGCTATTAAAACTGTTTATGCGAATCCGCAAACCGGAGGAAAGTGGTATGGAAATGAGTATATCAACAGAAGTTATAAGCGCGGTGCGGAAATTATGATCGGTTTTACCTATAACTTATTTTAATCCAATGAAAATCAGTATGTGTAAACGCGTGAGTTGTCGGTTTTTTGCTGTTACAGCTTTATGTTTTTTATCCTTTGTTTCTTGTAAAAAGGAAAAACTGGATGTGATTAATGACAATCGTCCTGTAACTGAAAACCGGCCAAATTCAAATACTAGAATTGTTAATCTATCTGACTTTAATCAGGTTATTGCTAATGGCGACAGCTTGACAAGTTTTGTTGTGTTGCATCCGTTAAATCCGGGGAATCATAAATATCCTGGAACCTCATATTTCCCAACAGACGGACGTTTGACAAAGATATGGACAGTTCCACAAGATCTTTTTGACCAGAAAGAAGAGGCAGACCTTAAGTTTGCAGCTCGCTTTTATCAGGGTTTTGGTTTGAACCATGATTTTAAAGTCAAGGTTGACAATAGTTATGAGCAACCCAAGGATTATTTTTTGCTTCCTTCCTTATTCGTGAATGGTCAACCGGAAGTTGTAGCACTAACGCGTGCTACGACTAGTCCCACTAAGCCAGACCATTTTAAAATCCGCATTGTTAATCTCGGTGGGACAATTAAAAATCCAGCTATTGGAATGAATGGTCCGCAAGAAAATCTCGTTGGTCCAATTTCTTTAGCCTATGCAGATGGTACATTGGTGAATCAAAAAACCAGTGCAATAGCAGCTTCTCAGATTAGTTCTGATTACATCGAGTTGCCTTATGGGACTTATCAATTCAAGATATTGGTAGCAGATGGCAGACCCCTTCCTTCTTTGGGCTCAGGTCGGTTTGAGTACGGGCTCATTGATTTACCGACTTCCACCATCCCAAAAGATTATGCGAAGTCTACTAATTTTACTTATGCTCCGATTCAGGATTTTCAACCTGGTGGTGTTTATACGATCGTAGTCACTCCACAGCGATTTAATTATTTCTCCAATGAGCTGAATGAGACAGTTTCAGCCTATCAAAATTCGTTTCAGATCATTACAGATATTGCTGCGCCAACGAATCAAAGTTATTTGAGGATACAAGGTGTAAATGCATATAAGGATCAATCGATAGGGTTTAGGGTCGATGGAAAGGTTATTGCCAGTGGTATCGGATTTGGAAAAGGAAGTAATTATAGTGTGTTTACCCAGAAGCAATATGATATTGAGGCTATAGATGCAACTGGAAACGTACTTGCGACGATTAAACAGGAATTGCGGAGCAATCAAAATTATACGTTATGGCTCTATCCTGATGGAAATGGAAAGGCTCAGTTGCTTCTCATTTCCAATGATCTGAGTGGTACGCTCCCTTTACCGGCTGAAGACGATGGGACATACAGCCGGCTAGCTTTTAAATTCTTCTTCTTTAATCGCTTTTTAAATCTATCGGCAAGCAATCCTTATATCACCTTTACGCTACCTAACGGACAGCCTTTCGGAAACAGTGGCAATGTAAATCTGCAACCTGGGATCCCTTCGATTAATATGCCTTATACCAATGTAAATATTATGACGAATCCCTACGCAATAATGGCTTATCGTTCTAAACCAGACGTAATACCAGGTGTCTGGGCCGACGATATTGACGTATTGCAATCGACGGAGTTTATAGCAAATAAATCGCTGTATACAACCATTGGAAGGCCTCTGCCAGCATTTGAGCCAGGGATTTATACTGTAGCATTGATTGGAAAAAGTGGTTCGGGATCGTCCGATAAAGAAAAAGCGCGAATGATCATTATCAAACATAATAAATAATGAAAAAGCAAAATATATCAAGTCGTATTTGGCTACTGGCCATTTTTATACTATTGCTTGCTTCCTGTACGAAAATTGAATATACACAGATTGCCGAGCCGGCTTATCTACGTGTTTTTAATAATGTCAATTACGTACAGACTATGGGTAGCAAAGATGATAAAGTACCCTATTTCTGTATGCTTATCAATCCAAAAATAGGTTCTGATGGAAAATTTACAGGAGCGGAAATTATAGGTGATTTCTTGGATAAACGAGATCCTTATGCTCCCCCATATCCTTCTCACATCGGGAACAGTACAGACCCAAGCAATCCCGAATATCCAGGAAAGGAAAATGTCCTAGTCGGTCCTATTTTAAACGGATTTGACCTAAGTAGCTGGGCTCAGGTGCCTTCAGGCGAAGTAAGGGTCGTATTTGCGTATCGTCCAAAAAATACGGTACCCTTCTTCGAATTGGAAGATCGTTTGAAAAATGACATTCTCATTGACACGGTGATCAATCTTCAAAGCAAAGAAGTTTATACACTCCATCTTTTGCAAAGGGATTTTTTAAAGAAGGATCATGGAGTCTTATTGAGACATGAAAATTTCTATAAACTACCTTTATCAGATTCGTTGGTGTACGTAAACTTTTACAATATGAGTGCAAAAGGGTTCTGGGAAGCCGATGCAAGCTTAAAAGATGATGATTATCGGTTGAAAAGCTTCAAAAATGGTGTTAAGGATGATATGAATGTATTTTTGTCACTTTATGAAAGTCAGGAAGAGCTCAGCCATTATGCTGCAAAAGTAAATGGTTACCAAGGGCGTTTTTTGACGACCGTTAAACGTAATACAAGTTCAAATGAAGTGAACGCCTATGCAAGTTTTCCGTTATGGGCGAGTAGTAAATCCAACGGTATCCGCACAGCTATTTGGCAACGATTTGACTTTTTTACACCTGGAATGGATCCCGTCGCGAATCCATTTTATGACAGTGAGACAAATACAGGTGGCAACTGGGCTGTACTTAATTGTCTCCTAAACGGAAAAGTAGGATTGACCAGTAATGAAAACGGAACACTGCTTCCAAATTTGTTGGTCAACGTACATTCGGGAAAGGATAATCCACGCACTTTCGCAACGGTCAATACGATCGAAATTGTCAATGGTCGCGTCTACCTAACGACCATACAACGAAAATATGCTCCACCTATTTACTAAAATTAGCAGAAATGATTCAATATAATAGCAAAATAGAACAGAAGGTTTCACTGCTTCATGCTACAGGCTGGTTTTCTGCGTGCTTATTTATTTTGTTGCTACAAGGCTGCAAACATGATAATCTCACGGTGCCCCAACCTAATGAAAATGTACGACCGGCAGCCGATTTTATTCGTAATAATTATGAAATGCGCCTCTTTGATGCAGCGTTGGAGAGAACTGGTCTGAATGTCGAACTAAATGGCAAAGGTCCATTTACAGTTCTCGTTCCAAACGATCTCGCTTTTAATGAGATCGGTGTGTTTCGCCCAACCGATTTTGATCGAATGAATAAGGATAGCTTGCGGAGACTGATTTCTTATCATATTCTCCCAAGGCGACTTTATGTGAGCGATATTCCGAGTAACTCAGTGGATTTTAGGTATGCAACACTGGAAGGTTCCGAATTGTATGCCTCAATCGGTTCTGTCTCACCTGGGGCTACTAATCCCGTGAATATGCTGTTTTTTAGCGGATCGAAAGCGATCCGCAAAGACGTGGTTTTATCCAACGGGGTGTTGCATGTGCTGGATAAGGTTATGAAACCACAATTTGAAAAAAATATTCAGGATTGGCTCAGTGACAAGAAAGACTATACCGTTTTTGTGGCTGGACTGAAGAAATTTGGTCTGTGGGATCAGTTTGCTGGAAAAGGCCCTTTTACAGTATTTGCACCAACAAATGAGGCCCTAGAAAAGAGAGGGATTACGATGGAATTTTTGGATAGTGCTGTTCCACAGAATTACGTCCCTGAGGTATTGTTTGGTGCCTACATCATGTACGATAAACATTTTTTTATATCGGATTCACAGGTTTTTACGATCATTAATTCGAACGGTAATTACAAGTACCACTTGAAAGATAAGGTACATTATATGGAATATTTTGCCAATGAAGTCTATCCGACTTGGAAATTGAGTTATAATATGAGACTCCGTGACAATGATACTTTCTATTCGATTATACTCGCTGATGTAACGTATGCTGTCGGCGCTAAAATGGACTATTTGTGTAGTAATGGTCTGGTACATGATTTAGATCAAGGGCTGGTAAGCCCAGATCAAGCGATAAAAAAAGGAAAAGATGAAAAATAAATCAATAAATGCCGTTTGGTATATGCTGTTGTTATGTACTACTGCTGTGTTTGTACTGCTATCTTGCCAAAAAACTGAGTTCATGCCGGAGCTTGTGGGGGAGGAAGTTCCCTATAAAAACGAAGCTTCACAGGATGTTACGCAACTATTGACAGAGCATAACGAAGCAAAAGTTTTTTTAGCAGCATGGCAGAAAAGTAACATTGTAGCACTGATTAAGGCTGCTGGAGTCAATACAAAAGTGACCGTATTGGTGCCAACCGATAATGCGTTGAAGCAAGTTGGAATAACACTAGAGACTATTCAAAAAATGACTACTGAGGAAGCTGCCGATTTCGTTCAATTTTACAGTTTTTTAGGAGATCTTAACCAAACTAAACTTGGTAAATATAGTCTCATGGTTCGATCGATGTTAAAAAATCAAAATTATCGAGTACCTTTTTATGATAATACCGAGCCAGTCGGCAGACGTTACGACATCTATGCTTATCGTCATTATCTCGCTGTGAAAGATGGCGATTTGCTAGTCAATGGTAAGTCTAAAGGAAAATTAGCTTATGAGCCCGCGACAAATGGCGGTATCTATATGTTGGAAAAAGTGATCGAAAAGCCTACTATGACCATATTGGAGGCGCTAATAGCTGACGGAAGGTTTACTTTTTTTGTGGAATCCCAACGTTTGTCCGAGGAAATGTTTTATGAAAAAATGTTGGATGATATTGAGCCTCTATGGGGATATCGTATGAGTAAAGAGGAGTTTTTGAGCTATTATCCAGAGGCCAGAGTTTCCTATCAACGAGGATGGGATATCGATAGGGATCCATTTTACAATGAGTTACCTAATCTCAACCTGACAGCCACATTTGCACCAACAGATGATGCCTTTCGAAAAGCAGGGTTTAATAGCGTGGCCGATATTCTAGCTTTTAATGCTAAACGGGGAGATGTAAGATACGACGACTTGTATTTTGAACCACGTGGATCATATCCGACAGATACTTTATTCAGTTTTCATCGCAATTGGGGCAGAGTGTTTGCAACTGAGGATCCTGCTTATGGCATAGCGATGTCCAATAATACAGTCTTTTATAGTAATGATCTGGATCCTGCCTTGTTAAACGATTATTATGTGAATATAGGGGGGAGTAGTCAGGTTCGATACGCTTATAAGATGCCTTTAGCTTTTTCTAAAAATGGAAACCAGATCCAAATGAAAATCAAAGAAGCTGAGCAAGCACCGATCAATATTATTGAGACAGATATCAATACGGTTAATGGACCGATCCACGTTGTTGATAACCTACTGCTTCCAAAAGGATTTAAACTTAAATAAAAGATGAGACGACATAATTTTAGTTATAGCAAGTGTAGCCTATTTTTGCTGACGATCAATCTATTATTTGCTTGTAAAAAGGAAGAAAACACGACGAATTTTGACAATAATAAGGTCAACTTGGTCGTTGCCGATAATTTTAATTTATCGGTATTTAATGCTGCATTGCGCGTCAGTAATATGGATAAAGAGCTGCAAAAGGGCGAAGGTCCCTATACTTTGCTTGCTCCATCCGACAATGCCTTTGGAAAGGCGGGTTATCCAACTGTGGTGAGCATGCTGTCTGAACGCGCAGCAATAGTTTCTAATATCGCTAATTATCACATACTGGATGGAAAATATGAGCTCAATAAGCTTCCTTTTCTGTTTAATCAAGAATTGAAAACACGTCGCGGTAAGGTCTATGCCACACACTGGGTAAAAGGAGCCGATACAGTACTGACGCTGAATGGAGCACGTATATTGACACAAAATTTGCCTGCATCTAATGGACTGATTCAAGTGCTCGACCGCGTTATGACCCCCTATGTACATGATAAGATTGTCGATGCTATCAACGCAGATGCGAGTATCAGCATATTTGCTCGTGCTATAAAAAGGACCGGCATTTTATCCGAAAAAAAAAATCAGGGAGCCTATACGGTTTTTGCACCGAATAATGCTGCTATGAATCTGCTGGGATTTCAATCCGTGCAGGATGTGGAGCTGGCCAATTTAGACGACCTGAAAAAGATAGTCCGCTATCATATTCTCCATGACCGTCGTTTTGTTTACGACTATATCTTGAGTACGGGTGATACAAATATGTCTAAGCAAACCATGCTAGATGGTAACAGTGTTGACATTAAGTTGGTTCCAAATACCAGTTCTCCGGGCTCTTTTAGCGGCATAACACTTCGGGGTTTGGGGAATACAAATGATGTCTTATTACAGAAACAGGATATCCTTACCGGAGATGGGGTACTACATATTGTTGATCAGGGGCTCCGGCTAACACAGTAATAAGAAGATTTATCTAACGAATTAATGAAACATAGCAATGAATAGATATCAAAATGACAGTATATGCATAGGAAGATCAACCATGACTTTCTATCCTATAATGTCAATACTAAAGCTAATTTTACTCTTTTTGTTTCTTTTGCAAGCGCTCAATTCTTTTGCGCAGGAAACTTCGGGTACAATTAACGGAAAGGTGCAAAGTAGCAGTGGAACTCTTGTGGAGAAGGCGACCGTTACTGTGATACACACACCAACAGGGACCCGTTATGTGCAATCGACCGATAAAGATGGACGTTTTACTTTAAATAATATTCGTATTGGCGGTCCATATACAGTTGATGTAAGTAGCATTGGATTACAAACAGAACGTAAAGAAAATATATTTGTGCGTTTGGGAGAAACCTTGCAGACGGATTTTATTATGCAACAGCGTAATGAAACACTTAGTGAGGTCGTTGTGACTGGTCGGAAAGCTGATACAAGGGCTGGGACAGTAGGGACGGGAAATCATTTCAGTGGCGCGCAAGTAAGGAATATGTCTACAGTCAACCGTTCGATTACGGATGTAACTCGGCTTACACCGCAAGGAAGTCGCGATAATAGTTTCGGTGGTACAAACTTTAGGTATAATAATGTCACGATAGACGGTGCCATCAATAATGATGCAATAGGTTTTAGCCCCTCTCTTGGCGGACAAACGGGGACCTCAGGAATGGCGGGGAGCAGTACAAGAACAAACCCCATATCAATAGACGCCATCCAGGATATGCAAGTATATTTGGCTCCCTACGATGTCAAGATCGGAAATTTTACAGGCGGTTCGGTCAATGCTGTCACGCGAAGTGGTACAAACCAAGTTGAAGGATCGGTTTACGCCTATGGACGGAATGCCGCGTTAACGGGTAAGGACCGGGTGGGAACTTTGGGGAAAATGAATAAAGATTTTTATGATTATCAAACAGGTTTCCGAATAGGGTTTCCTTTAATAAAAGATAAATTATTCTTTTTCAGTAATGAGGAGTTTACCAGGCGCCAAGATCCTACGCAGTTGCGTGTTGGGACTATCGAAACAGCTCATATTTTGGAGCAGCGCGATGTAGAAGCAATAGCCGAAGCCGCTCGTTCTCGCTATGGTGATATTTTTAATATTGGAACCGCAGGTAATTATACAAATTGGTCCCGGTCAACCAAGTTTTTCAATCGTTTAGACTGGAATATAAATGCCAAACATCAGTTGGCAATCCGTAACAATACAATCTTTAGTAAGGCAACTCATATGGATCGGGATCAACAGGATTTTCGGTTCAGTAGTATGGCCTTTGAACAAGAAAACAACCAAACAAGTACCGTTGCAGAATTGAAAAGTAGATTCAGTAATAATCTTTCTTCCAATATTGTGTTGGGATATACACAGGTAAATGATCGACGTGACCCGTTAAGTGATCCTTCCTTACCTCAGGTACAGATACAAGGGCGTACACCGGGCACAACAATTTATCTTGGAACTGATCGTGAAGCTAGTATATTTAACATGCGACAAGGTACCTGGGAGATTACGGCCAATCTAAATTGGACAAAAGGCAGGCATAAATTGTTATTTGGAACACATAATGAGCTTTATCGCATTCGGTATGGGTTTGTTAACAGCTGGAATGGCCGGGTTGATTACAATAGTATTGCAGATTTCGTCGCGAATTTTCCGTATCGCGTAAGAGGAAGTTACAACTATAAGGATAATTCACACTCTTACATTTTGGATCATCCCGCGGCTAACTTCTCTGTTGATATGTATAGTCTCTACATTCAGGATGAAATCCGTATAAATGATCGTTTCCAAATCATACCTGGACTCCGTGCGGATTTGGCAGCCTTGCCAACAATGCCGACACGAAGTGATAAAGTCAATGACATGTGGTCTGACCCCACTTTTGGTAAAACCTACACCTATACACCACCGAATCGGTTAAGAAATGAGTTTCTAAATAGGATACAGTTGTCTCCGAGAATTGGCTTTCGATGGGAGGCAATGGACGATAAACAACTGACTGTCCGGGGTGGTGCCGGTTTGTTTACAGGGCGTATACCATTTGCTTGGCTGGCTTATGCATACTATAATACGGGGAACAGTTACGGCGCTTTCGATCAAAAAGCAGATCAGAAACCATTTGCACCTGGGTCTGACCCTATAAAGCCAAGTCCGAATGGAATAGGTGAGTTTATAGCGCAGAATGGCGCTGTCATTAATGATCCAAGTACCGGAAAAACGCAGGTTGATCTGGTCGATAACAATTTTGTACTGCCGCAGGTGCTGCGGTCTAGCTTGGGTATAGATTACAAGGTTGAGAGCTGGAAATTTACGGTTGAAGGTATTTATACAAAGAATATTAAAGATGTTCTATTTCAGCAGCTGAACAACAAGGATAACCCATTATGGTATGGATATGACGTCAACAAACAACAACCTGTTTATAGCGGTACTGTGGATAATCGTTTCTCGAATGTATATCTTCTGAGTAATACCAATCAAGGCTACCGCTACAGTATAACAGGGACCATTGGAAAAACGATCAAAGAAAAAATGAATGCTACACTGAGTTATACCTATGGAGAATCGAAGGATTTAAGTAATGGCGTACGTAATTCTATGGAAAGTAACTGGCAACTGAATCAGTCACTTATTCCTAATAATCCAAAGTTAGCTTACAGTAATTTCGATATCCGTCACCGTATCGTTTCGAGTATAAATTACGAACAAATTTGGCGTAATGCAGGACGTACGAATTTTACCTTGTATATCAGTGCGCAATCTGGAAGTCCATTTACCTATGGTATCGTCAATAATAGCATACAAGGCTTGCCGCAACAAGTAAGTTTGGTTTATATTCCAAGACAGACGGAAACAATTCATTACTTTAAAGATCTTGCAAATGGTCTTTCTGCTCAGCAGCAAGCAGATGCTTTTAATCGGTTCATTGATGGTAATGATTATCTAAGCTCTCGTAGAGGAGATTTTACAGAGCGTAATATGGGACGTACGCCATGGAATGTACAGGCAGATCTACGAATTGCACATGATCTCTTTCTTCAGAAGTCAAAGAAACGATTTATAACATTTTCGGTGGATGTTATGAACTTGACTAATCTAATCTCCAAGAAATGGGGTATTCAATATTTCTCGCCCAATACATTTAACTCGACGAGTAGTGTGGGACTTACCCCATCATTATTTCCGCCGAGGCAAAATGCTGATAGCTGGCCCGTATTTACCTTTAGTGATCCTGGGCAGCCTTATAGCATCGATTATTTTAACTCAAGAGCACAAATACAATGTGGGGTTCGATATACATTCTAGTTTGGTCATTTGGGAAAAACCTAAAAGGATAGCGGATATATAGTTATAAGAAATTATTCCAATGAAAAATACAATTAATCTAGTCATCATATCTATTTGGATGGCTATTGCGACGATCAGTTGCAGTAAAAAGGAAGAATTGGTCGATAAAATTCCGGCTAAAGTGGATAGTTATTACCCCAATTCTGGTAAAGCTGGCACACTAGTTACGATTGAAGGACAGGGCTTCAGCGGGGCAATTACAGAATTTTCTGCAACAGTTGCAGGGGGGGCAGCAGAGGTCATTAGCGCTACTTCAACATCGGTTGTTTTACGTGTGCCAAAAGGGGACAAAAGTGGCGGAATTGTCTTGAAGTATGGAAGTAATAGTTTTGATGTCGGTACGTATACCTATCAAGATCTTTCAGTCTCAAAAATTTTTCCGACAAATGGTACAGGCGGCACCCAGCTACGGATTGATGGGGAGGGGTTTGGTAGTACAGATAAACCTGCAGAAGTCTATGTTAATGGCAAAAAAGCTTTAGTTGTGAGTGTTACAGATAAATTAATCGTTGCAGAAATTCCCGAAGATGCAGGGTATGGTGCTGTAGAAGTTCGTGTGGATGGTAAAAAGTCTCAAGGACAGAATTTTACTTATCAGGTCGTCCGCAGTATTAAACCATTAACAGGTGGGGCGGGAACCAAAGTTACCCTAATGGGGGAAGGCTTCGAAAAAGTCAGTTCGGGGAATATCGTTGATTTCAATGGAAAGATTGCGGTCGTATTGGAGTCTAGTCCTGAAAAAATTGTGGTAGTGGCTCCAGCTGGCGTCAGTACCGGACCTCTATCCGTGAATATCAATGAACAGAAGATTTCGGGTCCGAAATTTACGGTTGTAGGCAAGCCTGAAATCGGCGCTGTCTCTCCTTTGAGTGGGCCTAAAGGGGCTGAAATGACAATAAGCGGGCTATTATTTAGTAAAGAACTTGGCGAAAATCAGGTTTTTATAAATGGGAAGCAAGTTGCTATTTCTTCAAGTAGTGAAAATCAGCTGAAGTTGATCATTCCTGGCGGAACTGGATCTGGAAAGGTAAGGGTTGTAGTCAACGATCAATCCGTGGAAGGACCACAGTTTAAAGATCAGACGCTTGGTATTCGTTCTATAAGTCCGGACAATGGTTTGGCGGGAACAAGTGTAACGTTATTGGGCACTGGATTTAGTACAAATGCTGCCGAAAATAGGGTTTATTTCAACGGTGTTTTGGCCCCTGTGACAGGTGCTAGTGAGAATAAGTTGGTTATAGAAGCACCACAGGGTGTTGCAACAGGCGAGGTAAAGGTAATCGTTGGCGGTCAGGATGCTTTAGCACCGCAACCGTTCCGTCGCGCAGGTGTAATGACATTCGTAGGGGGGCCAGGAAGTACGGTATTCGGCAATAACCTAGCTGGAATGGCGATAGATGCGCAGGGAAATTTATATGTCGCAGATCCAGAGAATAAACAAGTTAAAAAGGTATCTCCGACTGGAAGTGTATCTATTTTGCAGGTAGATGGTGCCAATGCTGTATTCGACTATCCTACAGGAATAGTTGTTGACACGCAAAATAATATTTATGTCAGCGATCAGCGATCAAATCAGATTTTTAAAATTACAGCTGCGGGCAAACGCACTATACACGCAAAAGGATTTTCTCCGGGTGCAATGTGTTTAGATCTGTCAGGGAATTTATATGTGGCAGTAGCTGGTTTTGCGCAGGGAATAAACAAAGTCAACCTGGCTGGAGGTTATACTAAGGTACCTGGACCTAGTTGGGTAATGGCAAAGCCCTTTGTAGATAGTCAAGGAGTTTTGTATTATTCGGATCAGAATACGAGCAGCAATAACGGGATTGAAATTGTAAGACCGGGTGTTACACGTGGGGAACGTTGGGTAGGAGGTTCGGATGCAGGTTATCAAGATGGGATTGGAACGAACACATATTTCAACGGAATAGGCGGTATCACAGCAGGATTAAATAACAGATTGATTGTTGCTGATAACTACAACTATGCTATTCGGGAGGTCAATATGTCAACACGGGAAGTGACTACTTTGATAAAGGGAACGAATGGATATGTGGATGGAACTTTGTCTACAGCGCGGTTTGGTCTAATAAAAGACATAGTCGTAGATAAAGATGGTAATATCTATCTTCTGGATGTTGGTAATAAAGCTATTCGGAAACTGTTTCTGAAATAATAACTATACAAATCCCCGATGCAACCGTATTGTTTTTTAGGAGACCCTCTCTTTGAAAATAATGCAGAGTATATGTCGGGGATTTAGCTATTCTAGCAAATTGACAATGATTAAAGTGTATTATTCGCAAGTAAAAAGTCTCCGTAGAAATCGGGGATATTGCTGTCGTAAATTGCATTTGCGACAGCTGTTATTGGGTAGTTTACTTTAACGATCTCGGCATTAATTTCTTTTTCAGATAAGGTTATTATTGTGTAAGTTGCTTTTCTGTCTTTTTCTTTACTACGTCCGACGGAACCACAATTGATAAACAAGACATCTCCATCCTGTTGAATATAAGAATGGTGTGTATGTCCCATCACCAGAATATCGATTGCTTTTTGCTTTAATTGAGTTGATAGAGCACATTTTTGGGTTGATTCATGGATGTATTCGTCATTGCTTTGGAGGCTGGCATGGACAAGAAGTATTTTCCTAAAACTCGTTCCAAGTTTGAAGGTTAGTTCAATGGTATAGGGTAATGTTGCTAGCCATTTTTTATGAGGGGCCGATATCTCCTTCTTACTTAGCTTGATGGCGATTTCTCGATTTGAAGTCTCTATTACATCATGGTGTGGTAAAGGGATAATGGCTTCGTCAAAAGCAATTCGTTGGTCATGGTTTCCCAGTAGACATGGAATGTTTTTTTCTTGTATTCTGTCAATGACTTCATTGCCCCAGGGAGCGAAATCAACAAGATCACCTAAGCAGTAAATTTGTGTTAATCCTTTATTTTTGATATCTGTTAATACCGCATCCAATGCAATTAAATTGGCATGAATGTCACTTATTATGGCAAGTTGTATCATATTCTTATGCTACAAACATAATCATTCGGATAGTCAGTCAACGTACACTTTAAGAGGTAAAGAAGAAAATGATAATAGCATTATAATTTTTATTCTAAAAGAGGAGGAACTGGATGGGATTGGTGAAGAAATACTGTTAAATAAGCACATATCGAATAGCCTCAGATATGTGCTTATTTAAGTGATACGTTACTAAAGATTCATCCCGCCCGATACTTCAATGCGTTGTCCGTTGATCCATCTTGCATCTTCTGTACAAAGGAAGGCCACCACTCCACCGATATCATCGGGTACACCAGCACGTCCTAAAGCTGTAACAGCTGCAATATGCGCATTTGTTTCTTTGTTATCCCGCACATGCCCGCCACCAAAATCAGTCTCGATTGCGCCAGGAGCAACGACGTTTGCTGCAATACCTCGAGGACCGAGTTCTTTGGCAAGATACCTCGTGAGTACCTCGATTGCCCCTTTCATCGAGCCATAGGCAGATGATCCCGGAAATGCAAAACGGGCGAGGCCAGAGGAAATATTGATAATACGTCCGCCATCATTCAAATAGGGAAGAGCTTTCTGCGTGAGAAAAAATACCCCTTTATAATGGATATTATAAACTGTATCAAATTGTTCTTCTGTGGTTTCTATAAAGGGTGCATATAAGGCAGTGCCCGCATTATTGATCAAAAAATCAAAATTAGACTTTCCCGTTTGTTGTAGCAAATGTTGCGTAACCCGTTCAATAAAGCCATTAAAGGACTGCACATTTCCTGCATCCAATTGGAATGCAGCTGCATGTTGCCCTAAAGATTGTATCGTAGCAACCACATGATCCGCTTCCTCCTGATTGCTATTGTAGGTTAAAATGATATCGATTCCTTTTTTTGCAAGGCTAACAGCCATGTTTCTACCTAAACCACGGCTTCCGCCTGTTACCAATGCTATTTTGTTTGTAGCCATTTTAATTTGTTTTAAAGATTCAATAGCACAAAGATCCGCCGAAAAGTTGAGCCTTTCCTTGCGAAATGCAAATGGATGTTTGCGAAATTCAAATTATAACGTTTGGGAACGAAAAATGTTTGGGGCAAAGCTGGTTTGCTTTTTGAAAAAATTGGAAAAATGGGCGATCTCCTCAAAGCCAAGTGAATAAGCAATCTCAGATATATTCCAATCGGTTTGTCGCAGTAAAATTTTTGCTTCCTGTGTGACTCTGGCTGCGATGACATGGCTGGTTGTTTTTCCAGTATTTTCCTTTAAAATTTTATTCAGGTGGTTGACATGTATGGCCAGTCGTTCCGCAAAATCATTAGCTGTTCGTAGTTGTAGGCGTTGCATCGGAGATTCAAGTGGAAATTGTCTTTCTAGCAATTCTACAAATAATGAAGTAATCCTATTGGAGGCGTTGTGTGTAGGATTTGTTATACTTTTGGGTTGCAGCTTTTGGCCATAATGGACGATTTCAAGCACATAATTTCGCAACAGATCGTATTTAAAAACGTAATCTGAAGATAGCTCTTTATTCATTTTTAGGAAGATTCCCTCTATTTCAATGCGTTGTTCTTCTGATAGTTGGAAAATCGGAAGGCCGCCTGGTTGAAAGATCGGCAAATCATCTATGATCACACCACTTTTATTCCTTGCCAGAAATTCATCGGTGAAAACGCAAAAATAACCTTTTTGATGCTCATCTTTCGGTATCCAATGGTAAGGAACCTTAGGAGTAGCAAATACAAGTGCCGATTCATCGATTTCGATTACTTTGTCGGCATATTCGGCCGTGTTTTTTCCTGTGATTAAACTGATTTTATAATACGTTCGCTTATTGTAGGGCATGATCGGTTTATCTTTCAACTTAGCGGCAAGTTCCTCATAACTGAACACATTAAAATGACCAATCTCTCTTGCGATCTCTTTTGGGATACTCGCATTGATCTCCCGATAAAATTGTTCGATGGAAGTTGTTTTCATTTAAGCCCTATTTGCAATAATCAAATGTAGTGCTTTTAGATTACATTCGGTAACACTGTACTTTTTTTGAGATTTTGCTATTCTCATTTTAATGTAAATTGCAAAATTATATTTTGCACAATATAAATCCTTACCATACATTTGTACAAACAAAACAAATTAAAATATGAAAACGTTATATAACATCGGTGCGACAGCCAAGGGAGGACGAAATGGTCAGGTAAAAAGCGAAAATGGTGTATTGGATTTAGCTGTTCGTATGCCAAAAGGTCTAGGCGGGGCCAATGATGATTATGCCAATCCAGAGATGCTTTTTGCGGCTGGTTATGCGGCATGTTTTGATAGTGCCTTGAATTTAGTGATTAGATCAGAAAAAGTAAAAGCGGGCGAAACTTCGGTAACAGCCCATGTGAGTATCGGACAATTGGATAATGGTGGTTTTGGTTTGGCTGCAGAATTACATGCAAATATACCTGGTGTAAGCCTGGAATTAGCGCAACAATTGATTGAAAAAGCACATCAAGTTTGTCCCTACTCAAATGCAACAAGGGGTAATATGGATGTCAAATTGACGGTATCAACTAACGAATAATATATGAATTATATTGCCAACGTGCTTACAGCACTCGTACTTTTAGAACATGTATACATTGTATGGATGGAAATGTTTGCTTGGGAAACTGCAGGAAAACGTAGTTTTGGAAAGGCTCTTCCGGCAGAATTATTTAAGCCAACGAAGGGGCTTGCTGCAAATCAAGGGCTCTACAATGGCTTTCTGGTTGCAGGTTTAGCCTGGTCTTTTTTAATCAATGACCCCATCTGGAGTTACAATGTATGCCTGTTCTTTTTAGGATGTGTCCTTGTTGCCGGTGTTTTTGGCGGAATTACAGCGAGCAAAAAGATATTTTTTGTACAAGGAGTTCCTGCATTGTTGGCGTTGTTATCCGTTATTCTCTTAAAATAAAACTATAATTATATGTCATTAATAGAAGATTTACAATGGCGTCATGCTGTGAAAGCATACGACCCGACAAAAAAAGTTAGTCAGGAAAATGTAGATAAAATCGTTGAGGCTGCACGCTTTGCACCTACTTCTTCGGGTTTACAGCCATTTAAGATATTGATTGTTGAAAATCAGGCATTGAAAGAAGAACTGGCAAAAGGAGCACTAAATCCAGACTGTATGCGTGAATGTTCACATGTGCTTGTTTTCGCTGCCTGGGATCGTTATACGGAAGAACGTATTGATAAAGTTTATGATTTTACAACGGATGAGCGGGATTTGCCAAGGGGACGCTTTGGTTCTTATACGGACAAGTTGAAATCTATTTATTTGAGTGAAGCTGCCGAAAGAAATTTTGCACATACTGCAAGACAAACTTACATTGCTTTAGGTTTGGCGTTGGCTCAGGCAGCTGAACTTCGTGTCGATTCCACACCCGCCGAGGGTTTTGATAACCAAGTCGTGGATGAGGTTCTACAATTAGAAAAGCATGGACTAAAAAGCGTTTCATTGATGTATGTTGGCGTGGCGGACTCTTCGAGAGATTGGATTTCGACGATGAAGAAGGTTCGGGTTCCTAAGGAAGAGTTTGTTGTTGAATTCAAATAAACCGCAAACAACTTTTTCAATCCCTCAGAAACTCAATATATTTGCAAGATGGATGATTTATTAAAATTAGACAAACAACTCTGTTTTTCCGTGTATGTGCTACATAGAGAAATTATGCAGCAATATCGAACTATTCTTGAAGAGATTGACTTGACCTATCCACAGTATATCACGATGATGGCTTTATGGGAGAATGATGAGCAGACAGTAAATCAATTGGGGGCTAAGTTATTTCTAGATAATGGAACGCTTACACCACTATTGAAGCGCTTGGAGGCTAAAGTTTTGCTTACACGAACACGAAGCAAAGAAGATGAACGCGTCGTGAAGATACAGCTTACAGCACAAGGATTGCAATTGAAGGAAAAGGCGAGCTGTATTCCCATGCAGATTTTTGAAGCCCTTAAGCTCGACTATACTGATATGGTTCAGCTTAAAGCTTTGGCAGAAAAAATCGTGGATAATGTTGGGAATAGCTAGTTTTTATACGATATGAAATCAAAAAAGGATTAAATACACCTGCCTGTATTTAATCCTTTTTTTGTGCTATGGATTGTCTTGAGCGATACATGTTCTCGTTCCTTTTATTATACATCATATTAGCATATTTCGGATTTTTTCATACGACTGTAATGTGGAGATTCGTGGTATGGAAAATATCATTCAAAAGATAGAAGATCTAAATTGGCCTTTGATTACAGAAGAGATGCATAAGCATGGTTATGTGGTTATACCAAACCTGTTGACAGCTTTACAATGCGATCTATTAAAAAAAGGGTATAGCGATTCGACGCTCTACCGTAAAACTGTCGTTATGGAAAGGCATCGATTCGGATTAGGGGAGTATAAATATTTTGACTACCCACTACCTGAGTTGATTCAAACGATTCGATCTCAACTTTATCCCTATCTTACCGTCATTGCTAATGCCTGGTTTCGTGCGCTGAAAATCGATATATCATTTTCATTGAAACATGAAGACCTTTTGACGGATTGCCGTTTGAAAGGACAAGAAAAAGCAACAGTATTGATTTTGAAATATGGTCAAGGAGGTTTCAATACGCTACATCAAGACTTGTATGGAGCGGTTTACTTTCCGATGCAGGTGGTTTTGATGTTAAATGAGCCAGGAGTCGATTTTATGGGCGGAGAATTTGTATTAACACAACAAGTTCCACGGGCTCAATCAAAGGCAATTGTTTTGAAACCTAAAAAAGGTGATCTCGTTTTATTCGCAACAAATTTTAGGCCTGAGAAAGGACGAACGGGTTATTTTAGGGTTAATATGAAACATGGGGTGAGTGAAGTCACAGCCGGTGAACGCCATGCGTTGGGTATTATTTTTCATGATGCCGAGAAATAAATCCCACACAATGGAATGGCATAAAAATATAACAGATGCTTCATTGCGCGCCAAGATTCGAGCGGGAGAAATTCACTTTGGTGGCAATAAAAAGCTAAAAATTTATGGATTGCTTTGCTGTATTTCGGGAAAACGGATGAAGCGGGAGAACAGGGTCTTTTTTTCCACTGAGCAAGAAGCGCTAAAACATCAATATCGCCCTTGTGGGCACTGCTTAAAAGCGAACTACGTTGAATGGAAGGAAGAAAATAAAAGATTTGATAAAGTGTAGTTCGCATTAAGTTTGATTATATAGAGAATCTAAGTAAATCAAATTTGGAAAAAGCATCTTATGTCAAATTCCTTGTATATTGTTGAATTTTGTGTTTATCTTGAGACGGGATTAATTATCGTAGATCAAAAGAAAAATGCGTTTATATTCGATTGCTGTTTATTTTATTTTTTCGACTCTGCTGTTGATAAGCTGTGAAGAGGGGAGGCGAGATACTAAAGTATTGAGTTATATGGCTCATAGTAAACGTGACAGTGCTCGTTTGGATCTTAATCTTTTTGAGAGCCGTTTTCATGGTAAATTGTTCTTTTATAGACCTGGAGGTGAGGTTGATTCGGGAGACATTCGCGGCAATATCCAAAAAGACACTTTACTTGGGGACTATTATTATACGCCATTTGGCTGGGGACAGAAAAAAAGAAGACCCTTTGCTTTATTAAAAAAAGGGTCTCTGTATATTTTAGGTACAGGTAAGGAGCAAGTGTATATGGGAATTCCACATTATATACCTTCAACCATCAATTTCCAAGACCCAAAGTTCATCTTTGAGAAAGTTAATCACTAGCCTCTTATCATCTAAATTAGGCGTCTACAGTATATTTTTTAATCGAATATATTGTAGTAGCATAATGGTTTTTCCATCTATGATTTCACCTGTATCAATCATATGTAGTGCTTCTTCAATATTGATTTCTAGAATTTCAATATGCTCTTCCTCTTCTTCTAAACCACCGCCATCACCAACTTTCATGTTATTGGTGTATTCTGCTATAAAAAAATGTAGAATTTCAGTTACAGAACCTGGAGACATATAAGCTTCAAAGATCTTTTTTGCTTCCTTGATCTGATAGCCTGTTTCTTCTTCTGTTTCCCTTCGTATACAGTCGTGGGGAGAATCTTGATCAAGTAGACCTGCACAAGCTTCGATAAGCATGCCTGACTCATTCCCGTTGATGTAAGTTGGTATTCGAAATTGTCTTGTTAATATGACTGTTTGAGCACTGGTATTATAGAGTAAAATGACGGCTCCATTGCCACGATCATAAGCTTCTCGACTTTGTGGATATAATGGTGATATTGAC
>NZ_DBGB01000027.1:0-10383 GCF_002295765.1 Sphingobacterium sp. UBA865
CTAGTTTTAGGGGAGCAGCATATATTGAGGATATCCAACATTTAAACTACAAAGAACGATTTACTTTTATTCGAGGTAGAGAGAAAGCTATATTAGATATAGATTATAATGATAAAGGTTTTTTTGGAAGAATATTGCCTTTACAAAAAATGTGCAATAGTCTTGTATTATTAAATGATCTTCAAGAAGCTTTTAATCAATTAAAAAAACAAGATTATGTCTTTCAAAGAGATTAAAGAACTAAGAGCTAATGGGAAGCTCCAAGAAGCTTTAGCGTTAGCGTTGCATAATTATTCTACGGACAATAATAATATATGGAATCTAAGAGCATTATCTTGGGTCTATTATGATTACTTGAAGTCAAATGCAGAGCCACTTAACAAAGATGGTTTTTTAGAATATTTAACTAAGATAGCCGAATTAGAACTACCTGCTGATGAAGTTATGTTTTTCGAAACTGTTACTTGGCCTATTTCATCCGTGATACGTATGATGGCTAATGAACAGCCTGTTAACTATAACTTTATCCTTCAAATATTTAATATTATTAAAGCACATCTGTCCTAAATAAATTTTAGGATTGGATTTCTGTGGTACAGGCATAGCTTTTTTCATCATTTCGATATTGACCCCTATTTTTCAATCTGCGAAGATCTTTAGCTGTCCCTTTTTTCCTTTTATAGGCGGCCTGATAAAGGGATCATCTATCCATTGCCAGATGTTTATTTTCACGAAGATATTCATTCTGATGAATGCGACCAGATTGGACAGGTTCCAGTCATATTTGGCCTTTTTTTGTAAGTATTTTAACAGTAATATGCCAATGAGTGAAGTCCAGATCTGGATCATCACTGCATTTTCAGAAGTCCCTATGAATGTCGATACTTTTAAGCGCTGCTTTAGATGCTTGAAGAAGACTTCGATATGCCAGCGTTGTTTATAGATGTTTGCCACCAAAGAAGCCTTCCACTTCGTATTATTGGTCAAAAAGTGGTACTCATTGCCAGTGGTGCTGTCCCAAAAGTGGACTAGGCGTAGCGGCTTGCCGTTGTATTTATTGCAGGCAGCACCGGATAGCTCAATGAGCTCATCCTTAAGGATCCCCTTTTCCATGAGTGCTTCACTCTGATAGGACTTGATAACCTTGTACTTCATATTAACTTTACTCCTGGTAACGAAGTAACACCCCCTGCTGTCCAAATCCCCAAGCCAGCTGTAATCCACGTAGCCACGGTCCACTACCACCACGCTTCCCTTGGAAAAACTGTAACTACCGGCTCGCTGGCTCTCATGTACTTTTCCATCGGTAATCTGCATAAAAACAGGTAGGCAGCCATCATAATCCAAGACAGTGTGCAGCTTTACGGCACCTTTGGTGCTGCGAAACTTTGCCCAGTCAAATACAGATAGACATAAGGGGATGATGCTTGCATCCATCAGATATACTTTACGCTTTAGCTGACCAAGATCTTTGCGAAAATGGGTGTCCTTTTGCCAAAGCCTATCCAAAACAGAATAGTAAAGATCTTTGAAAAGTTCATGGGTACGGTGTGTGTTGATATAGGATATATTAGACTTACTTGGAGCTCTTACTACACCTAAGTGGTTCAGATTACCAGTGGTACTGCGTAGACCGTTACTAATATCACGAACCGAATCTGCCGAGGAAAAATGACAGAAAAGCATACTGACTAGATGCGTCCAGCTGTTGATCCCTTTCTGATGTTTGTCACTTTTGTGCTTTGAAACCAAATCTTTGAATAATTCGCGGTCGATAAGAGATAAAATCTGACTAAAAACATTTAAATTTATCATGGCGGTGTGTTATAATTTTGCAATTTAAATATAGCAACTTTGCTATATCCAATCACCGCCACTTTTTAAACGTTTAGGACGCAAGTGTTATTAAAGATTATCAATTTGCAAAACCATCAAAGACTTATACTGTGCTATTGGGAGCACTTCATAAGGCATTTAAAGATAGCAGAGATTATTTAGATATAATTGATTGGTGGGGACTAAAAAACCTTTTACCTGAGGATTATAAAGAAACTACTTTCAACAATCGAAACATCATGGCTTTGGCCGAACAAGTTTATATAGCTTATGCTAAGGCTCTATTGATGCAATCAAATCCAAATAGGGCGTATATGGATTATGATGCCTATTTGCATAAAGTACAACAGTTTATGCCAAAATTGGATAAGATTATTTCTGATAATCCTTCTTATGTCTATCCAAGTTTTTTTAAAGCTAAATTGTTATTGGCTCAAGGTAGTAGTGAGGTAATGCAAACATTTATACCTTTTGCTAAGCAAAAGAAAAATGACTTTTGGGTTTGGCAGTTGATGGCGGAGATATACAAGGATGAACCAGATATTGTTTTTAGTTGCTATTGTAAGGCCTTGTCTCTTCGGACTCCAGATGAATTTTTGGTAAGAATAAGACAGTTGTTTGCTGATTTATTAGTCGGAAAACAGCTTTTTGCAGAGGCTAAAACGGAAATTGAAGCTATTGTAAAGGTAAAAAATCAATCAGGAGCTAAATTACCAAACCAAATAATAGCTTGGCAGAATACTTCTTGGTATAAAGATACTCATGCTTTAAAAAATAATGTGGCACTTTATCAAAAGCACCAAAACAAAGCCACTGACTTATTATTCAAACATGATCCAGAAGAACTTATTGTGGTGGAGTTTGTAAACTCTGAAAAGAGAATTGTCAATTTTATTAAAGACAAAACGAAAAGCGGATTTTTTAAATATGATTTTACATTGAAAAATCCTAAGATAGGAGAGCTGTATCAAGTTCGAATGCAGCATATTAAGGAGTCCATGTATAAATTGTTGACAGCTCGTAAAGATCACACGTCTATGAGTGAAGTGTTAAAAATTGTTTCAGGAATAATACGTGTTAGTCCTGCTGGCTTTGGATTTGTAGATGATGTTTTTGTTGATAAGTCTTTTATAAATCATCACAATATCAAAGATGGTAGCAACATTCAATTGAAGTCAATATTGTCTTTTAATAAGAAAAAAAGTTCCTGGGGCTGGCGTGCTATTGATGTGGTAGTATAGGTAGATTTATTGTAATAAGTTATTAGCTCTTATACGAAAGGTATAATGAAGGATAATAAGGTGATTTTTAATTAGAATTACCTGTTTTTCCTATTGCTTAATCCACTAAAATAAACTATTTTAAAGCACGAAACGAAAGATTGTTAACTGTATCATTATTAGGTAAATGGCCATTAAAAAATCCGAATTATATAGCTCGTTGTGGGCATCTTGTGACGAATTACGTGGAGGCATGGACGCCTCGCAATACAAAGATTATGTGCTTACGATGTTGTTCGTGAAGTACATTTCTGATAAATACAAAGACGATCCCTTTGGGGCGATTACCGTTCCTGATGGTGCAACCTTTGACGATATGGTGGATTTGATTGGAAATCCAGAAATTGGCGATAAAATCAATAAGCAAATTTTAAACCCGATTAAGGAAGCCAATAAACTGACTGATTTCCCTGATTTTAACGACGAAAACAAATTAGGAAAAGGAAAGGATTTGGTGGATACGGTCTCGAACTTGGTGCGCATTTTCAACGATCCGAGTTTGGATTTTGCGAAAAATTCTGCCGAAGGCGATGATATCTTGGGCGATGCCTACGAATATTTGATGCGTCACTTTGCGACAGAATCGGGTAAATCAAAAGGTCAGTTCTATACGCCTGCCGAAGTATCGCGTGTATTGGCTAAGGTGATTGGTATTTCGCCAGCCAATTCCTCGAATCAAACCACGGCCTATGACCCAACTTGTGGTTCTGGATCGCTCTTATTGAAAGTAGCCAATGAATCGGGGAAAAACATTACCCTTTACGGACAAGAAAAAGAAACGACAACCGCCAACTTGGCGAAGATGAATATGATTCTGCACAATAGCCCAACGGCCGAAATTGTCGCAGACAATACCTTAACGCGTCCGGCGTACAAGGAAACCGATGGTAGCTTAAAGCGTTTTGATTACGTGGTAGCCAATCCGCCGTTTTCGTTAAAAAGTTGGAGCAATGGTGTGAGTGTGGATAGCGATGAATTTGGTCGCTTCGAATTGGGAGTGCCACCGGAGAAAAATGGCGATTATGCCTTTTTGTTGCACATCATAAAATCGTTAAAAGCAACAGGTAAAGCCGCTGTGGTATTACCGCATGGGGTTTTGTTCCGTGGAAATGCCGAGGGCGAAATCCGTAAAAACATCTTGAAGAAAGGCTACATCAAAGGGATTATTGGTTTACCTGCCAACTTGTTTTACGGTACGGGTATTCCGGCTTGTATTATTGTGTTGGACAAGGAACATGCCGAGCACCGCAAAGGGATTTTTATGATCGATGCGAGCAAAGGCTTTGTGAAAGATGGCAACAAAAACCGTTTGCGTGAGCAGGATATTCGTAAAATAACGGATGTATTTTCAGCGCAGTTGGAAGTACCGAAATATAGCCGTATGGTGTCGATGAGTGAAATTGCCGATGCCAAGAACGATTACAACTTAAACATTCCGCGTTATATCGATACGCAGGAAGCCGAAGATATACAAAACATAGAAGCACATTTGTTGGGTGGTATTCCCGAAGCCGATATGGCGGGATTGGAAGCCTATTGGCAAGTGTTCCCAGGGTTGAAAAACGATTTGTTTGAAACTTTACGTCCGGGTTATGTGGCGTTGAAAGTAGCACCAAACGAATTGAAACAAGGTATTTTTACGCATCCCGAATTTGTGGCGTACAACCAAACGATACAAACGGCTTACGAGCAATGGTTGAACCAACAAAAAGCGCAATGGGAAAACCTAAGCGAAGGAGCGCATCCGAAGGAAGTGATTACCGAAAGTACCGCCGCTTTGTTTGGGACGATGACCGATACGCGTTTGATTGATACCTACGATTTGTACCAACATTTGATGCAGTATTGGAACGAAACCATGCAAGACGATGTGTACACGGTAGCGATGGACAGATGGAAAGCCGGTGCCGAATACGAGCGTTTGGTGGTAAAAGGCAAGCCCGATAAAAACGGAAAAACCAAAGCCGATAAAGAAATTGCAGGTTTGGCAGGAATTGCAGGACGAATGATTTCACCTGATTTGTTGATTGAAACTTATTTTGAAGCCGAAAAACAAGCGATTGCCGAACAAGAAAATGTGGTAGAAACAGCACAAGCACGTTTAACCGAAATAGAAGAAGAACAAAGCAGCGAAGAAGGTTTATTTGCCGATTTGGAAAAAGTAAATTCAACCGAAGTTGCTAAGCTAATAAAAGATAAAACGCGTGCATGGAGTGGGGCCGAAATGAGCGTTTTAAAAGAATACATTGCTCAGGCGGATGCCATTAAAAAAGCCAATGCCGAGATTAAAAAATTGAATACAGAACTGGAAGCCAAAGTCTTAGCTAAATACCCAACGCTTAGCGAAGCTGATGTAAAACAATTGGTGATCCACCGCAAATGGCAAGGCGCTTTGGCACAAGCCTTAACGCAAGAGCAAGAAAAAATTAGCCAAAACCTAACGGGTCGCATAAAAGCCTTAGCCGAACGCTACGCGGTTACTTTACCAAGCTTGGAGGCTGAGGTTCTCGAAGCCTCGAATAAAGTATTGTCTCACCTGAAACAAATGGGCTTATCATGGTAAAGGATATGAAACAAACAGAAATTGGCTTAATCCCTGAGGATTGGGAGGTGAAAGAATTAGGTGATTTTTGTGATACTTATTCAGGTGGAACTCCAAACTCTAGTATTAGTGAATATTATAATGGTAATATACCTTGGATTAGTTCTGGTGAATTGAATAAAAATATCATAAGATATACTGATTCATTTATAAGTGAAAAAGGTCTGCAAAATTCTGCCTCAAAATTAGTTGAGGAAAACACTTTACTAATAGCTATGTATGGTGCTACAGCAGGAGTTATTGCAATTTCTAAGATTGTTGGAGCAATCAATCAAGCAGTATTGGCAATTAAAAATGATGTCTCAAAATCAAACAACATCTTTTTAAAAAATTTTTTAGATTATAAAAAAGAATGGATTTTATCTACATATACACAAGGTGGTCAACCAAATTTGAACCAAGAAATTATAAGAAAAATTCAAATCCCGCTACCACCCTTAGCCGAGCAAGAAGCCATTGCAAATGCTTTGAGTGATGCCGATGCGTGGATCGAAAAATTGGAGCAAATCATCACCAAAAAACGCCTCATCAAACAAGGTGCCATGCAAACTTTGCTTACTCCTAAAGAAGACTGGGAAGAAAGGTCAATTTTTGAAATTGCAGATTGCAAGAGAGACTTATTTAATGATGGAGATTGGATTGAATCTGAACATATCAAGGATGAAGGTATAAGACTAGTTCAAACAGGAAATATTGGAGTTGGTAAATTCTTAAATAAATCAAATAAAAAATACATCTCTGAAAAATCATTTTCAGAGTTAAAATGTAAGGAATTGTCAGAGGGAGATTTACTTATTTGTCGATTAGCCGAACCTGCTGGTCGTGTTTGTTTGTTTCCAAAAACTGAAGATTATAAATCTGTTACATCGGTTGACGTTACTATATTCAGACCCAATGAATCGAAATATGACAGAAGATTTCTGTTATATAGTTTATCAACTGAAAACTGGTTTAAAGATGTTATTGAACAAGTTGGTGGTACAACACATAAAAGAATCTCTAGAGGTAATTTAGGAACATTAAAAATAAAACTTCCCAAATCCCTTTCCGAGCAGGAGCGTATAGCAACAATTTTATCGGATATGGATGCCGAGATCGAGGCTTTGGAGCAGCAATTGGGCAAAGCTCGCCACATCAAACAAGGCATGATGCAGGAGCTCTTGACGGGGAAAACGAGGTTGGTGTAGATAAAAAATATTTATGAAATGAAAAAACTTGGCACTAATCTTTATACTATAGCCGAAATCGTAAATGCTGGAATTAACGTTTTCGAAATCAAGAGTTATCAGCGTGGCTATAGGTTTAAGTTTTCTAAATAAAATTTTTTAAATGAAAGATAATATAGCCGAAATAAAATCCATAGAAGACTTTTTGAGTATAGAAGCAATACGTATACCCGAATACCAAAGACCTTATAAATGGACTTCTAAAAATGTGCTACAATTAGTAGATGATATACATACGTTTCGACACAAAAGTCATTATCGTATAGGTACTATCGTTATTCATATAAATAACATAAATGAAAATGGAGTAGAACGTATATCTTATGACATAGTTGATGGTCAACAACGCTATTTGACCTTGAGAATATTGATTTATGCGCTACAAAAGCAAGTAAGTGATAATCCAAGATATCAAAATCATACGAAGGAGTTTGTAAATGCTACATATAATTGCTTAAAAAAAGTACCGATTACTTTTCGACACAAGGTATCTATTGAAAATATAAATTCGAATTACAAAACGATTCAACGTGCCATTCAGCATTTTGATGATCAAACCATTGTTCAATTTATAAAAAACTTTCAAGTAGTCGTTTTCTTTATTTATGACGAAACCGAAGCATTTCAATTCTTTGATTCACAAAATTCTCGAGGTAAAGATCTATATCCTCATGATTTATTAAAAGCTTTCCATTTAAGAGAGTTTGATCCAAGTGAAAAAAGTATCCAACACGAATTCATAGATCAATGGGAAAAGTATTCAACAGCGAAATTACATGAGTTGTTTTCTGAATATTTGTTCAGGATAAAAGGATGGAGTAATAGCCGTTCGTCTCGCTATTTTAGAAAAGAACAAATAGAAGGATTTAAAGGAATTAGCATTAGTAAGATTGAAGAATATCCTTACGTAAAAAGTTTACAAATTGCTCATCACTTAGTAGATGGATACAACGCCAACATTGAACGGAAAATAGATAAACAAAAAATGAACTTTCCGTTTCAGATAGATCAATTAATGATAAATGGGCGTAGGTTTTTTGAGTACATCCATTATTATTTAGGAATAAATGAACGATTTAAAAAGGACTATTTAAAACCTATAAGTACTTTGGATAGTGATTGTACAAGGGCCGAATATCTTGTGAAAATCGTCTATAGAAATGATTATAGTTACCGTGATGGAGAGTCCTATTTAAAAGATTTGTTTGAATGTATAACGATTTACTATATCGATAAATTTGGCTCAGCAGAAATTGAAGCGTTTATAGAAAAAGCATTTGTTTGGTGTTACTTTCTTCGTTTTGAGTTCCAACGAATAGGTTTTGATAGTATTGATAAATATGTACTTAATAACAATTTGTTTTTAATCGTTAAAAATGCTTTTCAACCTAAAGAAGTGATTAAAGCTGCATTTTTAAATGTACCGAGTTTACAGAAGGTTATTGATTTTGAAAATTCAAATTCAAGAAGAATGGACAAGCGAATTGTGAAATTTTTTAAAGAAAATAATTACTATGCAAACTAATCAAAGTGAACTTGTAAATCTAAGCATAGGAGAATTATTCTTAGGAGACGATGCTTATTTAATTCCTATTTATCAGCGTAATTACGAATGGGAAGACAAACAGATTATTCAACTTATAGAAGATATAAAGGATTATTACCTCGAAGAATCAAGTAAAAATTATTACATAGGTACTTTAGTTGTCAATGTGCGACGAGAAAATCAATCATTTTTTTATGAAACAATTGATGGACAGCAAAGGCTTACAACGTTTAACTTAATAATGTGCGCGCTGCGCGAATTAAAACGAGAACAACATGACATCACAGGTTATGATAAACAATTAAAGACAAATATTAGTTTTGAATCTCGCAGTATATCGGTTAAGACAATTGAATATATTTATAACAATGGTACAGCACAACCCAATTTTCCAGAATTCAACGAGAACATTATCAATGGAATCGCTATCGTAAAAGCACAGTTGTTAAAGTTGTTAGAATCGTTTTCTTCAGATACAAAAGAGATTCAATTACAAAATAAATCCTTTCAAGGTTTCATAGATTATCTATTTCAAAAAGTAATTATTATTCGTGTTCAAGTTCCATTAGACACAGATTTGAATCATTATTTTGAAATAATGAATTCTCGAGGCGAGCAATTAGAAAAACACGAAATTCTTAAAGCTCGAATGATGAATGAGCTAAATGGATTGGATAATTCTTCAAAGCTTAGAAAGTCTTTTCATTTAATCTGGGATGCATGTTCACAAATGGAGAACTACGTTCAATTATTATTTCCAAAAAAATACAGAACAGCGGTATTTGGCGATCGATGGTTTCAGTTTATACCAACATCAAGTGATGAATTATACAGATTATTATCAAATGATAATAGTGATATTGAACAAGTTACTGTAGGACTAAATTTTGATGAAATCATTGATACAAATGATGAATTATCATTAAAGCATAAAATTGACTCTTTTCAAAATGAGGAAATAGTTAACGAATCTGATTCAAATCAATATCAGCCTGTAATCAATTTTGAAAATTTTCTATTACATGTTTTAAAATTGATGCTATCTGATAGTTCCGAGATAAGTTTGGATGACAAAAGACTTTTGAGCTTTTTTAAAAAAGCACTAGATAATTCTGCCGATAAATCGCGATTTGTACTTGATTTTGGCTATATGTTATTAAAGACCAAATTTTTACTTGATCATTATGTTTTGAAAAGAAAATATTTACCAGGTGAGGATTTTTGGACATTAGAAGCATTGAAATTCTATCCTAAAATAGATGGAATACGAGATAAAGAATCTTATAATTATATCAATACTTACCATGAAAAATCAATAAATGACGAACTCATATTATTGTTATCAATGTTTCATGTATCCACACCAACATTAGTCTATAAGTATTGGTTGTTAGAAGTGTTAATGTTTCTTCATAAATCTTATGATTTTGAAAAGAACATAGCTTCATTAGAAAATCCAACTAATATAGATTCAATTACATATAAAGAAAGCTTAATTAAAATTGCAAAGAAGTTTTTGAAATTTAGATTTTTAAATAAAAATCAAGAAGTAGGATATGATAAAATACTTTTGAATGACTTAGAAAATTTAGAAGCAGATTTTGATGACAGTTTACTATCCTATGGGAAAGTAAGAAACAATTTAATTTTCAATTACATTGATTATCTCTTATGGGTGAATAAAAAGGATGAATATAAAGATTTCGCATTTTCTTTCAGAAGTTCAGTAGAGCACTATTATCCTCAAAATCCAATTAGCGGAGAAAAGTTAGAAGATGAAAATATATTAAATTGTATTGGAAATTTATGTTTAATATCTCATAGCAATAATTCAAAATTAAGTAATTATTTGCCTCAAGCTAAAAAAGAACTAAGCTGCGCCCGTTTGTTTAG